>NZ_JBFAZB010000009.1:0-208482 GCF_040681575.1 Kitasatospora sp. NPDC051702 | reverse complement strand
TGAGTTGGTCTCGTGTGTCTGGAGTTCTGACGTGTTCTCGTCCGATCTGGGGGCGGAAGGCCCTAGGGGCCTTACCCCCGGCCTGGCGGCCGGGGCGCCGCTGACGCGGCGTCAGCCGGGGGGTGCCGCCTACGGCGTCACCGTGCGTGGTGTGGCCTCGGCTGCGCCTCGGCAGGTGGGTGGGTGGTTGGGGGAATTCGCCGGTGGCGAATTCGCGGGCATGTGCGGGTGATTGGGGGCGGGGCTCGGGCGTCGCTGCGCTCCGCCAATCCGGGGCATTATCCCGGGCCTACGGCCCGTCAACCGGTCGGCATTCCCGCCTTGTTCGGCTGGTGCTTTTCACGGCCCTACGGGCCGGTTTGCTGGCAGGGTTTCCCGGGCTGCGCCCGGGCGTGGGCGTTGACGATGTGACGCGGAATTCGGGTAGTGGCCCCTTCCCCCGATCGGGCGGGGGTGCCGGCCGGGGCCTGCGGCCCTCGGCGTTGACGATGTGTCGCGGACTTCGGGTATCAGCCACAACCCCACCCCCCGGAGCCTCCCCCGGTCCCGGCCGGTGGCCGGTCCCGCCTTGCGGTTGCTGGGCTGTCGGCCCATCCACCGCCCTCGGAGCGGGGCCTGCGGCCCTCGGGAGACGCCTCCGGGCCACCCGTCCGGGCCGGGCCTCCCCGGCCCCTATGGCAGCCCCTCACGAGCGGCCCGGACGGCGGCCCCTGACGGGCCCTCAACCGAAAATCCCGACCGGACATCCGAAGCATTTCCGGCGGTGCTTACCGGAGCGTCGTACAGCTCTATCCTACCGGTCCGCAAACGGGCTCGGGACGCGAACAGGCAACCTCGCGGCGACCGTCCATCCAGGCTCTATCAGGCCGCACTCCCGGCGGTAATCCGAATTCCCTCACGCTCCTTTTCATGCGGCAATCCGAAACCATTTCGAGGCGCAGCGGCGATGAATCGAATTCGGGCACGCTGGAAAGGGCCCTACGGCCCTCCAAGCCGACACGGCGACCGCCCTTCCAGAGCATCCAGGAAATCCCGCCCAGCATCAACCGAGCAATTCCCGGAGCAGTATCACCGAACCGAACACCGGACCAGGACGGCGGGCCTGGACGGCGGCCCTGGGCAGCCGCGCGGGCGGCGGGCAGGGCGCGCCCGGAGGCGACCAGGGCAGCCCAGGGCCGGGACGGCCAGGACGGCGGCCAGGACGGGCGCAGCGGGGGCGCGGCACCGGGTGGCCAGGGCGGGCACGGGCACAGCGGCCGGACGGCCGAGACGGGCGCAGCGGGACGGCCTGGCGGCCGACCAGGACGTCGACCAGGCGCAGCTGCGGGGCACGGCACCGGGCGGGACGGCGCGGGCGAGCAGCGGGAACCCGCCGAGGCCGGCGGACCGGGCAGCGGGTGCAACACGGCACTGCAACACGCCCGCGCGCCCCCGCTCCCGGCCACATAACGCCTGGTCAGACCCGCAACACGACCCCGTGTTGCACCCCAGCGCAACACCGCGTTGCACCCCGCACCCACCACCCGGCCACCCGCCACCGGCCACCGGCCACCGGCCACCGGCCGCCGAACACCACCACCACCACCACCAGGACCAGGCCGTCGAGAAGGCCGGCCTTCCCGACGGCTACCACCCAGCAGCAACCGCGGCCCCGCCCCCACACCCTGTCGCACCCACCTGTCGCACCCAGACCACACACAGGGGAACAGGGGTATCCGCCCACGTCACACCACACGACAGCACCCCACCGCGAAGGCAACGCGACAGCACACGCGACAGCCCACCGGGCACTCCTGGACGACCATCAGAACAGCCCCCGAGGCGGCCTGACGGCCACCCAGCCACCCAGCGAAGGGCGCCGCGGCGGGCACGGCCCGGACGGCGGCCCGACCTGGACGGCAGCGCAGAGGAGGCCCCAGACGGCCACCCCGGACGGGACGGGGCCCGGACGGCGGACCCGGGACGGCGGCGCAGCGAGGCGGGCACGGCCACCGGCCGAGACGGCGACGCAGAGGGGCCCCAGACGGCCACCCCGGACAGGGCGGGGCCTTGACGGCGGACCCGGGACGGCGGCCGCCGAGCAGGGGGGCGCAGCAGACCCGGACGACGGCGCAGCAAGGCAGACACGGCCACCGGACGGGACGGCGGCCCCGCCCGGACGAAACCGAACACCAACCCCCGCCACCACCCCCACCCCAAAAATCCAACCCGAATTCACACCACCACCCGACAACCAATCCACCAAACAACCGGACGGAATTACCGGCGGAATTCGCCCCCAAATACAGGCCCACAACACCCCACCGGCCCCCGAACAGCCCCACCCCACCCCCCGACCCCACTCAACCGCCACACACAGTCACCAAACCCCAGACCGCGCCAACCCCGACAGGTCCAACCAAAGGTCCAGACAACCCGGCCTCCAAGGCCAAAACACGCCCACCACAACCAACAGGTCACACCCGACGGCTCTTCGCCGGGCAGAGCTTGGCGTGCAGCACGCGGTCCTCCCACCACGGGTCATCCGGAGTGGAGACCAGCGCGGCCATCTGCTCGCGCTTGGTCGGGACCGGCAGCACCAGCGGCCCCAGCTCCTGATCCTCCCGGTCGCTTTCGCAGTGCGGGCACTCCAACCGGTCGGGGCCGGCCTTCTCCCGAAGCTCCAGAAACGAGCCCGGCTTCCCGCCGATCGAGCCCCGGCACGTCCAGCACGGGCGCAGCTTCGCGTTGGCCGCGCGGGCCGCCTCCAGCCGTGCCTGGGCCTTGGCCTCCCGCTTCTGCTCGCGCCGCTGTTGCTCCTTCTCGTGGCAGGACCAGCAGAGGCCGCCCGGGCGGCGGGTCCAGATCCGTCGTCCCTTGGAGCCGTACTCCTCGGAGCTCTGGCGCCATGGCACGTCCCCGCAGTCAGCACAGGCGAGGGTCTTCATCAGTTCCTGGTGCTCCTGGTCGGCCTTCTTCTCCCGGGCCTTCTGGCGCTCGTCGTACGCGGCGCGGGTGTCCGGGCTCTCCAGCGCCTCCAGCAGGGAGTAGCGGGCTTCGTCGCGGCCGTAGCGCCACCACACCGGGCCCATCGGGCCGTGCTCGGCCAGCAGCTCCAGGGTGGTGGCGATGACCGGCACCGCGTCGTCGTACTCGCGCCAGCCGTCCCCGCCCGCGTTGTCGGAGCGCATGGTCCACCAGGAACCGCCCCAGGCATCGCGCGCCAGATCCCTCACCTTCTGCTGGCGGTTGGCCAGGGCGACGGGTCCGGCACCGGTGACAACCAGGGCGACCGGCGGGTAGCCGGGCCGGGTGTGGCCGGGCCAGGCACGGCGCCACCAGTGGACCATCCGGTCGGCCGGATCCCCGTCGGCCAGCACGGGGTCGGTGCTCTTCACCTTCGTGCGGAACAGCTCGCGGTAGGCGGTGAACTTCGCGGCGACCCGCTCCGGCGCCATGGTGGAGCGGTCGACCTCGACCATCAGCACCGGCACGCCGATCTCCGGGGCCTGCCACACCGCGTCCGGGCGCACCTTGCGCCGGCCGCCCGGCAGCAGGAACTCCACCTCGGTCTCCCAGTCGGTCACGGTGCCGACCCCGCCCGCGGCCCCGGGCGCGCTGCCGCCGAGAACGAAGGCGGTGATCGTCTCGTTGACCGCCATCGCATGCCGGGCACCAGTACGGCCGGCGCCCCGGGCCGTGGAGCCCATGTCGGAGCGGGGCAGGCCGAGCACCTGCCCGGCCGCCTCCAGTCCGGCCGTTCCCTCCAGCCGCCAGGTCTTGTGCCGGTCCCGGGTGTTGCCGTCGGAGGCGACCAGGCCGTGCAGTGCGAGGTCGCGCAGCGCCTGCCGGATCACGGTGTTCGACGCCGCCCCGGGGCGCAGCAGTCGCTGGAGCTGGTCGGCGGTGGCGACCTTCAGGACGCCGAGCGCGCCGAGGACGTCGGAGCGCAGGGCGTTGGTCGAGCCGTTGGGGTTGGCGGCGCCACGCCGGTACGCGGTCCGGCCCAGCCGGGTCGGCTCGGCGGGATCGGCGGCGTCGGCCTGGTGGTCGTGTTCGGGGCGCTGACGGGTGCTCACAGGCGTCTCCCGGTAGTCGTGGTCGGCTGCTGCTGCCTCTGAGGGATATCCGGCGCTCCTGACAGCCGCCAAGCCCGTTTCCGCCCGGCGCGCCGCGCGCTCTCCAACCACCCCTGATCCGGCCCCGCCGCCACCCCCCAACCAAGGCGCGGCCGGCACCAGCCGGACGCGAGAAAAGGAAAAGCCCACCGCAGGTGCAACAACCCGAACCGACCAACCGACAACGCCAAAACCAAAGACCAAAACCAAAAGCAGAAAGACGGGAGAAGAGGGTTGTCAGAACGGGCGCGCGGCTCGGATTCGGGCCCTGAGCTGCGCGGTTTTCCTCTCCGGGCGTGAGGTGGCCGGTAGGGGCAGCGGAGGGGGAAACGGCAGGGGGAACGGAAGCGGTCCGGCAAACTCACCAGGGTCACCAAGGTATTGGTGAGTTTCCTTGATGGGCCATCAAGGAAACTCACCAGGGCACCTCGATAGCCATCCCAGCAGGTCAGAGCCGTGCTGACTGGACCGAAGAGGGCCGCGAGGTTGGGACTGGTTGGCGGACGGGATTACGGACCGCATTTCGGACCGGTAAGAACGCGGGATACCTTGATGGCGGGAGTTATCAAAACGTTATGACAGACCAACGTTGGTGGACAGAAGTCCGGTGAGTTTCATGGGGTTCCATTCTCCGAGCGCGGGAGAAGCCCGCGTCTCGGAATGAGGGAGCACTTTCGTGCACGGGGATCTGGAGACCGACCACGACGTCCTGGTGACGCTCCACCGCTTCACCCTGGCGACCGCCGAGCAGCTCCACCAGCTGCACGGCGGCGCCGCCGGAATCAAGCAGACCCAGAGGCGGCTGACCCGGCTCCAGGTCGAAGGCCTGGCGGAGTTCGTGATCCTGCCGCAGGCCGGACGGGCGAAGGCCTGGCACCTCACCGCGGCCGGCTCCGCCGTCACCGCCACCTTCCCCGAGGCCCTGCGCCCGGGCGTCCCGGTGCCGGGCTCGGAGAAGCCGGCGGTGCGGCACGGACGCGAGCACCTGCTCGACGTCGGCCGGATCCACGCCGCCTTCGTCACCGACGCCCGCACCCGCGGCGAGTCCTGCGGCCCGCTCGACCTCCTGCCCGCCCCCGAGCTGCCCGCCGGCGGCGCCGAGGTGTACCGGCCCGCCGCCCACCTCGCCTACACCGCCGGCACCGGCGAGGAGCGGCACCGCCTGCGGGCGTTCGTCGAACGCCACCGCCCCGGTGCCGGCGCCGAGGAGACCGCGGCGCAGCTGGCGGCCTGCGCCCGGCTGTGGGAGCAGACCGGCGAGGACGGATCGGGCCGGGCGTGGGAGCGGCGTTGGCGGGCGTTCCCGCGGCTGCTGATGGTCCTAGTCGGCACGACGGCCGCCGGGGTGCGCTCGGCGGTGGCGGACCTGCGACTGGCCGCCGAGGAGAACCCAGCCGTCACCGAGCTGCTGGCCGCCGTCCCGGCAGGCGCCGCCCGCATCGAGGACCTCGTGCAGCGCGGCCCGGCCGCACCCATCTGGCACCCGCTCAGCAGCCAGGGCGGGAGGCCGTGCGGGTGGACGGAGCTGCGGTAACCGGTCATGCGGTCGACCTCTTCCATGATCGCGTAGCGCTGAGACGAGGTGGCGGATCGTCTCAACGCGTTGCGGGCAACGAAATTGCGGCCGGTCGAACTGGCGGCGGGTTACACTGGCAGGTGCCGGCGCAGTGAGAGTGTGCCGGACGCGTACCGCTCCGGTTATACGGAACTGCACCTCACAGGGTTGGACCTGTGGAGTGAAGAGCGGCTGGCGCCTTCGGGACCGACCAGTGGCTCGCCTAGCTCCGTGGAACGCCGGTCGGCATGGTGACGCACCGGGCCCTGAACCGGTGGGGAGCTGTGACGACGCCCGCCGCCCTCGTGACGGCGCGCAGTGGAGTCCCTGGCCCGATGCCCGGGATGGCAGGCCCGACCTGCGGCGCGCTAGTCCCCGAAGGGCGATTTTTTATGAGCCTCGACGCGTTCGAGAACGACAGTCTTCCCCCGCTGCTGCGCCGCCCCGACGAGGTGCCGGACCCGGCACCAGTCACGCAGCTGCGCGGTTTCCGCAAGACCCTGCTCGACAACCCGGTCAACTCGCTGGACGAGGACGCGGCCAACATCGTCACCGGCGGCGCCGTGGACCCCGTGCTGCTGCGCAAGCTCGTCGAAGCTGCCGGGGAGACGGCCGACGCTGGCCTTCTGATGGCCAAGCCCGTCGTCGGCGGCACCCTGTACGCCATCCCGCCGCACCGGCGCTTCACCGACCTGGACGTGCTGCCCGACTTCCTCAACCAGCGGTGGGTGCACAAGCTGCACACCGCAATGGACGACAAGCACGAGAAGAACGCCCCGGTCGTCTACAAGACCTTCATCGATGAAGCCGGGCAGCCGAGGGCGCTGTTCGTGGTGCGGGTCGCGGACCGCATGGCCCTGGCCGACGCGGTGACCGAGAGCATGCGCCAGACGTACGGGGCCCAGGGCCAGCGGAACGTCTACACCGACAGCGTGCTGCAGCACGGCATCAAGGAGCCCCTGACGCTGTTCCTGGTCCGGGTGGTCTACGACGACGGCGTCGAGGAGACGTATACCGTCGCCGGCGATGGGAACAGCCGGCTGGTGAGCATGTGGCTGGCCCGCACCGGCGGCAACATCGACGAGGCGGCGGCAGCGTGCGTCGCCGCGGTGATCGGCCCGGTGGACCGCTCCGGCCCGCGTCGGCCGGCCGACCAGCGCTCGGCCCGGTCGAAGGTGGCAGAGATGGCCGCCCGCGTGCGCCGCGGTCTGGCCGAGAGGGTCCTCACCGAGGCGACCCGCCGCGAGGGCCACACCCTTACCTTCCCGGCCATCGTGGTGGTCGGCGCCGTCGCGGAGGACGGCTCCCCGCTGCCCGACCTGGTCGCCGCCCGCGACGACCTGGTGGCCAACCTGCACGTCCACGTCACCCCGTGGGATGAGGGCGCGCAGAACACCCAGGGCATGCAGCGCGTCTACCGGCACGCCCTGCGCGACCACCTCGTCGCTGCCGACACGTACAAGGTGCTGCTCGGCGAGGTCGGCCCGGCCACGATGCACAAGCTCCTCGGCCTGCCGCCGCACCGCCTGTGGTCCGCGGCCCTCCACCAGCAGTGCACGCTCGCCGGGCACGCGGAGAGGATGAACCGGCTCATCAAGCAGGAGTTCGGCATCGGCCGGGCCGACCGCCAGAAGGTGAGCGAGCGGATCGCGCCGATGGCGCTGTCGGCCTACCGCAGCTCCCCGGCCATCGACCAGTTCGTCCGCGCCCTCGGCAACGGCGGCACCATCACCGACACGGTGTGGAAGCGGGACTGGAAGCTGACCCGCGGCACCGATCCCCTGAAGGTGCTCAACGACGTCCTCGAGCGGGCGCTGCGGGGCGAGGGCAACGCCGTGGCCGAGCTGACCGTGCTGGGCGGCACCGCCGCGATCCTGTCCGGCTTCATCACCCGCGACCGCGGTTCCAAGCTCGCGGCCGCCCGCGAGTTGCGGACCGCGCCGCTGCGGCACACCCCCAACGCCTTGCTGGCGGTGCTGGCGGGCACGGAAGGCGGGAAGCGGATGCTGCACTCCATCGCCTACGCACACGTCGCAGCCGACCCCAGCATCGTGCCCAAGCAGTTCCACACCATCGAGCGGGAGATCGACGGCGTGGTGGTGCGGGACGGCGACCCGGTCGTCGACAAGGCCGGCGCGATGGTCTCCATCGACTACGAGTGGGACCTGGTCTACGCGGCCAGCCCGGTGGAGGCCGACGCGTCGATCGCCGAGCTCAAGAAGAAGCTCGACAGCAAGGGCGGGGGCGGCGGCACCACGGAGACGGAGGACGCTCGGCAGCGCAAGATCCTGGAGAACTCGATCAAGGCCGCCAGCAAGGCCGCGTTCACGCTCGCCAAGATGACCCAGACCAACCCCCGCGGCCGCGAGGTGTTCGGCCTCGTCACCAGCGTGGACGCCCTGCGGCAGCAGTTGAACAACATCACCGAGACCCTCATCAAGTTCGGCCCCGTGGCTGACGTGATGCCGGACCCGGAGGACGAGGACGATGAGTACGAGTTCGAGGACGGTGACGACGCGTGAGCTCAGTACCGATCCCCCGTCAGGTCCGTCGGCAGCTCGCCCCCACCGTCCGCATCCTGGCGCCGCTCCTGGATGCCGACGCCCTCGCCGGCGTCAGCAACCCGAACGTGGGCCTGGTCTGCCGGGCGACTGTCGAGGCTGCCCGACGCGAGATCACCGTGCCGAGCGCGGTGTACGCGGCCTGGGACGCCCAGGGTTGGTGCCGGTACGTCGGAAGCGTTCACCGCCAGCACGCAAGCGCCGTCGCTGACCGTCTCGCCGAACACCACCAGCACCACCGCCACGGGTGGGCCCGCCGCAAGGACTGGGTCCTGCTGACCGTCCTGCCGGTCCGCACGGACGCGCCGGTTGGGGCCGTCCGCGCCGCCGAAGGATGGGCAGCACGGCTACTCGTCCCGCTCGACGGCGGTGCCCATCCGGTGATCGACCTGATGCTCCCGCCCGACGCAATAGCTGCGGCAATCGCCACCACACACGGCACCTGACGGCAGGTAGCAGGGCCGGGTTGAAGACGGCCGTCTGCAGCACCCGTGGGCCCGTCGTCCAGTAGGGCGACGGGCCCTCAGACATACCCGCTGCCCCTGACCTGCTGTGGGGAGTTTCCACGCGGGGCGGGCGGGCCCCGGCGCGGGCAAACTCACCAGCGAGCCCGGGGCGAAACTCCCCACCGCAGGTCAGCGGCTTGCCGGTGGGTGAGGGCGGTTCAGGACCGGCGCCACCAGGAGCTGGTGCGCTTCGCCTCGGCGGCCGCGGCTTCGGCGGCGGCCCGCTCCCGCTCGGCGGCCTCCCGCTCCGCCAGGTCGGCGTCGGTCTGGCGGCAGCCGGCGCACAGCCCGTCATCGTTCCAGCCCCGTTCCTTCTCCTCCCACCGCTCGTCCGAGAACGGCTCCGAGCAGCGGCAGCAGGCCGGACGGCGACGCTCCCGCTCCGCCGCCTCCCGCACCCGGCGGGCCCGATCCGCCTCCGCCCGCTCGACGGCCAGCAGCTCGTCGCCGTCCGGGTTGTCGAGCGCGTCGGTGAGGGTGTGCCAGCCGTCCCGGCCGAACCGCCACCAGACCGGACCGCCGGCTCCGTGGCGGCGCAGCAGCGGCAGGGTGGTGGCCACGACGGGCAGGGCGCGGTGATGGTCGCGGGCGTGGACGGCGTCGCCGCCGTACGCGGGGGCGTGCCAGATGTCCTCGGAGGCGTTCTCGACCTCGGTCATGCGGTTGAGCAGCCGCTCGTGGTCCCGCTGGGCCTTCTCCTTCTTCTGCTGCGGGGTGAGCCGCTTGGCGCCGGGGCGGTCGCGCTTGCGGCCGGCCTCCAGGACCAGGGCGACCGGCGGCAGCCCCTCGTGGCCGATCGGCGGGTAGACGGTGGGCCACAGCCGCAGGCGGTGCGTACGGGCGCCCCGGCGGCGCAGCGAGGCCTCGAAGGCGGCCTTCGTCGTGCCCTTCGCCGGGAGTTCGCACCAGGTGCGGTAGGAGGTGAGATTCTCCACGAGCGTGCCGACGCCCTCGTTCTCGCGGTCGACTTCGGCCTTCACCACCTCGCCGGCGTCGTGCACCCCGGCCGGTCGCGGCCCCTGTTCCTCCGGGACCCCGGCTGGGGCCACCGGGGCAGTACCGGACTCGGGGACGGCCGTCTGCTGCGCAGCCCGTCGAGGAACTTCTCGACGGGCGCTGGTCGAGCTGTCCTGTACCGAAACGGCGTGAGGGTGTCCGCTTAGCGGACACCCTCACGCGGAATCAGGATACTGTTTGCTGCTTAGCCAGACCGCGAATCGCCTTGGGAAGGCCGACGGCGCGCATCGCATCCCGGACGTCCCGCTAGAGCCGCAGTAATCACCCACTTCAGCAATCACTTGCAGTGGGATCTATGGGACCGATTTCGCACAGCGAAGGAGCGACCCGTACGCTCGCAGCCTCAACTCGACCCATCCAGCACTGATTTATGTTCGGCCCATAGTTGCCACGATAGCCACCAATTCCCCCTCGCTCGAAATTGCAACTGCAGCATCCCTGCAGCACACATATCGGACGGGGTCACGATCGGAAAATGTTAGCGCAACCCAGCCTTCCGAACGGGCGAATCCCAAATCCTCTACCGAGGACGCAATGGGGCTATCCACTGATGCCCCGTCTGAATTATCACTCCAACCCCAGAGGGATCGGTCGATTACCGGCGAGTACGCCTTCATTTGCGCATTAATGGGAATCTGGAACTCTCTCTCGACCCAAGGAGGCGCGTCGACGACGACCACCTGAGTGAGCATCCCCGTGAGCGGGTCAACCTTCATCTCGACCTCGCCACCGGCCACCCCTGAGATTCTGAGGTACAGCGGCCTAGCTGCGGGTCGAGGCTCCCAGGTGACCTTCATCGGGATCCATGAGTCACTCTCCGCGAACGCATCTTCGCAGCCCATCGAATCGATTATCGAAATCACAAGCTACCCCAAATCATCCCACATAGAGGGCATGAAAAAGAACGGGAAGTTGCCCCGGGCTTCGCGGTGCACCGATCTTCAACTCCCAACCTCCGACATTCACCATCTTATCAAATGGGATCCCACCCTTTGCCGCCTCTCCGATAGCAGCCTGTAGGCTCTTGAGCTGAGCTTGGGTTGCCACATCTACCTGCACCTTCGTTGCCCCACGCTGAGCCATTCCGGAAAGGTATTCCGCTATATGTTCTGTCGCGTTTCCGTGGACCCATATTCGGGTGCCACCTGCGGTGAGCTCGAACGATCGCGGAAGCTCGCTTCCGACATAATTGGGCTGGGTAGCCTTAATTCCATCCCAGGCTGTCCCCGTCGCACACCCGGCGAGATTTCCGTGGCAAGCCCTGTTCAGGTCGGCCACGGTAGCTTCGGCCGCGAGCTGCTCGACCAGGGCACGATCCACGGCCCCGTTGGCCTTTAGGGCCTCGAGTGCGGCCTCGGTTCCGGAACCGTCCTTGAGGGTGAGGCGAAACTTGGCGATGGCGTCGGCGGTGTCGGTCAGCTTGCTGATGGCTGCCTTGCTGTAGCCGTCGAGTGTGGCCTGGACTGCGAGTTTGGCCTCGTCGATGCCGATGCCGGAGGCGAGGGCGAAGCGGAAGGCGACGACGGACTTGGCAGCCTCGGCAAGCTTGCCGTAGGGGATGAAGGCGGCTGCGGCCCAGGCGCAGGACTTGTTGAAGCCGAAGTCGTGGTAGCAGCGGACGATGTCGTCGGTCAGCAGGTGCCAGAGGAACTGGCCGCGTTG
Source organism: Kitasatospora sp. NPDC051702 (assembly GCF_040681575.1). Classification (NCBI taxonomy): domain Bacteria; kingdom Bacillati; phylum Actinomycetota; class Actinomycetes; order Kitasatosporales; family Streptomycetaceae; genus Kitasatospora; species Kitasatospora sp. NPDC051702. The sequence goes on along the minus strand of NZ_JBFAZB010000009.1, from coordinate 197,084 downwards.
TGCGTCCGGCGCGTAGTGCGCCTTGTAGTCGAAGTAGGTCAGCTGGCGGGTCTCGTCGTGCTGGTCGTTCACGGGGGTGCTGCCGATGACGACGGTGTCCCAGACGGTGTACTTGCCCCGGCAGGCGTCGATCGACAGGCCCGGTTCCGGGCAGGTCCTGAGGACGTAGTTGACCGTACCGGTGATCTTGACGGTGACCGTGAGGTCGCAGACCGTCTGTCCTGACCCGTTGTCGTGCCAGACCTTGGGGTCGGCGGCCTTCAGGAGGATGTCGCTGCGTCCCTGGACGAAGTCTCCGGCGGTACAGCGGGCCAGGTTGTCCTTGACCGGCTCCGGCTTCAGGTCGTCCTGGGGGACGGCCTCGATGTAGGAGACCCGGCCGTTCTCGTCGACGTTGGAGGTCTGGTCCTGCAGCTTCCCATGGACGCTTTCGGCCTGCTGCTTCTTCCAGACGGCGTCCTGTGCTTCGGCCGCCGATTTGGCGGCTTCCTCGGCGCTCTTCTTGGCGGCGGCGGCGGAGACCTGGGCCTGATCGGCCGCGGTCTTGGCGGAGGCCGCGTACTGGCGGGCCTGGGCTGCGAAGCCGGTGGCCATGGCCGCGGAGAGGCTCGCGCTGCGGGTGGCGGCGTTGGCGGAAGCCGCGGAGGTCTGGGCCTGCTTGGCGTAGCCGGCGGCCTGGGTGGCGGAGGTCTGGGCCTGCTGGGCGGAGGCGGCGGCCTTGCCGGACCAGTCCGTGGCCTGGGTGGCGGATGCGCGGGCCTGGTTGGCGTAGCCGGCGGCCTCGTCGGCGGCGCCGCGGGCGGTGGCGTAGGACTGGGAGGCCTCGGCCGCGTACTGGCGGGCGAGGGCGACCGAGCCGTCGATGGTGGCGAGGTAGGACTGGACGGTGGCCACGTGGGCGGCGGTGACGGCGTCGCGCTGCTGGGCCTTGAGCAGGCCGGTCTGCAGGAACGGCTCCAGGCGGTCGGCCGGGCCGGACAGGACGGCTTGGACGGCGGCCTTGACCTCGAGTCCGCCGCTGATCATGGCCTTGGTCACCAGGACGCGGTTGTCGTCCTCGCGTGCCTTGTACTGGCCGGTTGCCAGGAACGCGTGGACGTCGTCGATGGTTCCGTCGAGGGCCTTGCCGGCGGCCTCCTTCACTCCTGGCCCGCCGGCGATCATGATCTTCGTGAGCAGGATCCGGTCGTCGTCGTCCTTGCCGTCGTACTGGCCGGTGGCCAGGAAGGCGCGCACCTGCTCGGGAGTGCCGACGGAGGCCGTCTCCGCCGCGAGACGCTTTTCCATCTTGCCGGGGCCCTGGGCGATGGCCATGACGCTGGTGCGGTCGTCGCGGTCCCGGGCGACCGTCAGGCCGGTGTTCAGGAAGGTCTGGACGGCGCTGTCGTCGCCTTCGAGGGCGCTCTGGGCGGCGGCCTTGGTCCACGGTCCGGCGGTGTCCAGCAGGCATAGTGCGGCCTGGCGGCCCTTGAGGAGCGCCGTCTTGGGGTCGGTCCCGGTGGCGGTGGCGTCCTTGATCAGCTGTTCCGTGTCGGCCGCGAGCTGGGTGGCCTTGCCGCTCTCCCAGGCGGCGGTCTTGGCCTTCTGGTCCGCTGCGCGGGAGGCCTCGTCGGCGGCGGCCATCTCGGTGGCCTGCTGGGCGTCGAGGCGTTCCTGGTCGGAGGCGCGGGCGATGTCGGCGACCTTGTGGGCCTGGGTGGCGGAGGCTGCGGCCGAGTCGGCGCTGGCGCCGGCCGCGGTGGCCGCGGTCTGCGCGGTGTTGGCCCAGCTCGAGGCGTCGCCGGCGTGTTTGGCGGCCTCGTCGGCCGCTGCCGCGGCCGCGTCTGCGTGTGCGGCGGCGGCGTTGGCGGCTCGTTGGGCGTCGCCGGCCGCGGCTGCGGCGTCGTTTGCGATCTTGATGGTGGCGTTGGCCGCCCGGGTGGCCTCGGTCGCGGCGCTCTTGGCCTTCGCCGCGGCCTGGCGGGCCCGGTTCGCGGCCGCGGCCGCGACCCCCTGGTAGGTGGCGGAGTCCGCGGCTGCCTGGGCCGCGGCTGCGGCGTTGGCCCCTGCGGAGGCGGCGGCCTGTGCGGACATGATGGACTGGGCTGCCGCGGCTGCGGCCCACAAGCTGGCCTCACCGGCTGTGCGGGCATCGACAGCGGCCTGGCGGGCGGTCGCCGCGGCGGCGCGGGCCTCGTCCGCCTTGCCCGCGTCACCGGCGGCCGCGGCGGCGGCGCCGAGGGCGCGCGCGGCGGCGTTGCCGGCCTTGGTGGCGGCCGCTGCCGCGTTGGCCGCGGCGTTGGCGGCCTGGCGGGAGGCCTCGTTGGCGGCCTTCGCGGCCGTGGAGGCGGTCTGGGCGGCGCCAGCGGCCCGGTCGGCGGCGTCAGCCGCGCGTCCGGCGGCGTTGGACGCCTGGCCTGCGGAGCCCTGTGCGGCCTTGGTCTCGGCCGCGGCACGCTCGGCCGCGTCCTTGGCCAGCTTGGTGGCGTCCAGCGCCTTGCCCGCCGCGTCGCGTGCGACCTGTGTCTGCTGCCCGGCCTGGGTGGAGGCGTTCTTCGTCAGGTCGGCCAGCTGCGAGACCGTCAGGGTCTCCTGGTCGTGGGCGGCCGCGGTCTGGTAGCCGTACTGCAGGAACTGGTGGACGTCCTCGATCGTGCCGTCCAGCGCAGCGCCGGCGGCCTTCTTCACCTCCGGTCCACCGGCGACCATCAGCTGGGACAGCCGGACTCGGTCGTCGTCGTCCCTCGCCTTGAACTGGTCCTCGTTCAGGAAGCGGTTCACATCGTCGATGGTCCCGTCCAGCGCCTTGCCCGCGAGGTCCTTCACCCCGGGACCGCCGAGAACCATGATCTGCGACATCCGCACACGCTGGTCATCCTCGAAGGGCTTGATGTAGCCCTTGGTGAGGAAGTTCTGCAGGTCGGCAGGGGATCCCGCCAGAGCCTCGGTGCCCGCCTCACGCACCCCGGGCCCGGAGGAGGCGATCAGCTCCTCGACCCGGGCTCGCAGGTCCTGGTCTGCGGCTGCGGCCTGACCGCTCGCCAGGAACTTCTTCAGGTCGTCGGCCGAGCCGGTCAGCGCCGTCTCGGCGGCGCGGCGCACGGCAGGCCCGCCGGCCTGCCAGGCCGCGACCGTCTTCACCCGGTCCGGGTCGGGCCCGCTTGCCGACGGCGCGTCCGCCGCTGTGGCCGGGTTCGTGAGCAACCCGGTCACCAGGCCGGCGATCACGAGCCCGGCCGCGAGTCGCGGCCGTTTGGCTCGTGATGTCAGAAACACTCTCATAGGTATACGAATCCGCTCTTTATGGGCATGCCGAAGTGCCGCGCAACCGGCGGCACGGACGGCGATGGCCCTGGAGATCGATCAGAAGCGTGTGGGGCGCGATGAAGCGCCCGCACCACGGCCTGCCGCACCATCAGGAAGCGGTGCGGCAGGCCAGCGGTGAGTCATGTGCTGCATCCGGCTCCGGGCCTGTTCGACCCGGAAGCCGGCAACGGGTGCGGGTCAGCCGGTGACGGCGAACGTCCAGCCGGCCATGGTCTCCCAGACCAGCCACTGGCTGTCCTTGTAGGTGGCGCGGGACATGGTGCCGTTGGTGCCGGTGGCGAAGAGTTCGAGGGTGTTGCTGTAGGCGTTGTAGGTGGCGGAGGGGGTGCCGGCGAACTTCCAGTCGCTGATGGTGCTCCAGTTGCCCCAGGTGCGGGTCTTGTTGTCCCAGTAGTTGTGGCCGAGTTCGCCGGTGGTGCGGACGGCGAAGAGCTCGACGGCGTTGGCGGCGGGGTTGTAGACGGCGGTGGGGGTGCCGTTGAACTGCCAGTCGCTCATGACGCTGAGGGCTTCCCAGCGGGCGCCGTTGATGCTGTAGGTGTGGGCCATCGTGCCGCCCGTGGTGGTGACGAAGACCTCGGCGCTGTTGTTGGCGGGGTTCACCACGGCGGTGGGGCTTCCGGCCACGGCCGGGCCGCCGACGGTGGTCCAGTCGCCCCAGGTCCTGGCCTTGTTGTCCCAGTAGATGTGGCCGAGCTCGTTCGTGCTGCTGGTGGCGAAGAGCTCGACGGCGTCGGTGGCGGCGTTGTACAGGCTGGTGGGCGTGCCGGTGAACTGCCAGTTGCCGAGGCGGTGGACGTCGTCCCAGCGGGCGCCGGCGGTGCTGTATGAGTGGGTCATGTAGCCGTCGGTGTCCAGGGCGAACACCTCGGCGGTGCGGCTGGAGGGGTTGAACACGGCGACGGGGTTGGCCTTGAGCTTGCCGCTGCTGGGGATGGTGCTCCAGCCGGCCCATGTCTTGGTGGACGGGTCCCAGTAGTTGTGGCAGAGCTCGCCGGTGCGGCCGATGGCGAACAGCTCGAGCGCCTTGGTGGCGGGGTTGTAGATGGTCGCCGGGATGCCGTTGAACTTCCAGTCGCCCAGCGTCGACCAGCCGCTCCAGTCCTGGTTCCCGGTCTTGGAGTTGTGGGCGAGGACGCCGTCGGTGCCCAGCGCGAAGATCTCGGCCGTCCTGGTGTCCGGGTTGTACACCGAGTTCACGACCGCGGAGGAGTAGTCGACCTTGGTGCCCCACGCGGAGACGGTCTGCTGGATCCAGCCGGCCACGTCGTCGACGCGGGTGCTCGTGGCACCGGTCCGGGTCTCCGTGGCGGGAGCGCCGAGGCAGCCGCCCTGCCAGGACCTCGACGCGACCCCGGCAATCTCGGTAACGCCGTTCCTGTCGCGAAGCAGGGGCGCACCCGCGTCGCCCGAACAGATCGCGGCGGCGCCGGCCACAGGTGCGGAGTCGACGCTGGTGGCAGCCACGGCGCCGATGGTGTGGGTGGTGGTGTGGACCGTGGTGGGGAGCCAGTCGGTTGCGGTACGGCCGTAGCCGGGCACGCGCAGGCTTTCCCCGGCCACCGGCGCGGAGGTGGCGATGACCGTGGGCGCGATGCCGGTCACGGGCGTGGCGAGGCGGGCCATGACGAGGTCGCGGTCCGTCCGGGGGACGAGTTGGGAGATGGCGACCGACTTGCCGCCGATGGTGACGCTGCTGGAGACAGCAGGAGCACCGGACGTGAGTACTCCCGGGTCGCCGGCGAAGCAGCCCGCTGCGGTGAGGGCCCAGTAGCGGTCGACGAGGGTGGCCGTGCAGGACCGGGCGTCCGCGCTGTGGCCGGGCTGTCCGACCGTGACGGTTCCCACAGTCGGGAAGTCGCTGGAGGGAGCCGCCGCGGCCGGTCCGTTGGTGGCGTTGAGTTCCAGCAGCGTGGTGGCGTCACCCAGGCTCTCGCCGACCCCTGCCCAGGCGTTCTTGGGGACATCGAGCGTGGTGGCCTGGCCCGCCGTGTTCAGCGTGGCCTTGATGGTGTGGTCGTCGCCCTTGATGTCGTAGATACCCGGAATCTGCAGTGCAAGGTAGCCGGCCTGCCCGGTGACCTTGAAGCAGACGCGGCTCGGCGTCGCCGCCCGCGCATACAGCTCCACCAGACTCGGCGCCGAACCGCAGTCGGCGAGCACGATGTGCCCGTCCCCGGCCTTGAGAGTGATCTTCCGCTCGGCGAGGATCTTCGCGGCGTCCGGGTAGGAGAAATCCTCCACAGCCACCGGGGCCGCGGCCTCAGCCGCTGCCGCCGCCACCGGTATCGAACCGGCCACCAACGGTGCCGCCAGGGCTGCACCAAGCGGCCAGGCCAATCTACGGACCATACGCACAGAAACTCCCAACAGAAAAAGGGCATGCCGGGAGAGGCCAACGCCCCCCGGGCTGGCAATGAACAGACAAGCGGACGCTATCTACCGCCATCCGTGCACGTCAAAGCATGCACCACACCACTGACACCCACGTGACCTGCAGTCAAAACCCCTAGCCCTGAGGGCCGCAAGAGAAGCTGGAGGGGTCGCCAATCCGGACATATATAGCAATAGTCACTGCCCGAACGCGGCTATTGCAGTTCGGTCACGTTTCACTCACCGCAGCCCCTTTGACAGATACTCGCTCAGTCGCTGCTTGCCCGGATTCCGCTTGGTGCACGAATCCCCGTTCTCGGGAGTCCTCCGCCCCGAACCGGGATGGCGGGTGCTGGCGGCGGGACGCGGCCATGTCGGCAGCCCGCGCCGCCGCGTGGATGCCGCCCACCCCCACCACCATCCGGCTGCCGGCTGCCCACACCGGTGACCGGCACGTCGGTGAAATCACCCTCACCGAGGCAGCCTCGACGATGCTGAGCCACTCGCCGCCCGGGACTCGCGCGGACCTTCTGGCATCCGCACCCAGCGGAGGAAACCCGCAGAACTCAGACCATGCGTGTGCGACCGCTACGATCATGGTCGAGTTTCGTGTGGAGAGGGTTCAGGGGTGGAGACCGAGGTCGTCGTCGAGCAGGACGGTGAGAAGAGCGCCGAACAGGTCAAGGACCGGACGGGCGTCAAGGTGGCGGCTGTGGCGGTGCTGGTCGCCGTGGTCATGGCCGGGCTGTGGGGAACGGGCGCGTTCGAGCAGGAGCGGGGACCGAAGGTCTGCGGCCAGCCCGGGCCCGCGGACCCGCCGAAGTACTTGGATCTGTGCACCGCGCTCAACCGCCCGGACCTGCCGTCCCTGCTCGGAACACCGGGTGACCACGTATCGAGCGCAGGACCCGGCATGTTCTCGGACGGGGTCGCGGTGGCGGAGATACGCCTGGAGCGCAGCGTCGTCGCTGTCACGGACAGCCAGTCGTCGGTCTGGACGATGGCCGGCAGCGAGCAGTTCCACACCGAACGGGCCACCGTTCTCGGCCACCCCGCGGTCACCTACTCGAGCAACGCACTGGTGATCATCGGAAAGCACGACCAGCCGGGCCCTGTCACGCGGAACCTGATCGTCGCCACCGACCCCAAGGACCCCGGCAGCCCGGCCTACCAGTTCGCCGTCTTCCGACAGGACAACCACACCCCCGAGGACGCCGACCTGCGCCGCGTCGCCGAAGCGGTGCTGCCGACCCTCCCCGGCTGGAATCCCACCCAGTAAGGCCGCCCCAGGACGGGAGTCGGTTCGCGCCCGGACTCATCACACCACAACCTGGACTTCGAGCACGTCCACCGCCGGCCCAGCACACCCCGGACTTCCTGACGGTGCTGCCCAACGGTGATCAGCGGCTATTCGACGTCCGCCCGCAGGTCCTCATCAAGGACGCGGGCGCCGGCGCGTTCGCGGCGTACGGCAGGTCATGGACGTCATCGATTGGTCGCAGGGTTCGCGAAGCCTCCATGAGGAGCGCGGAGCCCAGGTGACTCCGGCGCAGCGCGAGAAGGGGGTCTGTCCATTGAACACGGTGTAACTCGGGTGGGTTGAGTTAGCGGCGGCCGATGGACAGACCCTCTGCTCGCGACGGCGGCTCGGGGGCGGGTCAGCCGGTGACGGTCTCGGCGTGCCGGGTGAGCGCGTCCAGGAGCGCGGTCTGCTGCTGGGTCAGCTTGCCCTCGGCGCCACCCACACCGGCGCCCTGCCGCGCTTCGGTGCCGGCCCGGCCCATGTCCGGCGGGCCGGCTGCTCGTTGGCGCGGTGTGGGGAAGGTGAGCGGTCAGCAGCGCAGGGCACTGGGCCCCGGTGGCGCGCTGGCGGGGCGCCTGCCCGTGCCGACTCCCCGCCCAGACCAGTCCACGCCCGTGCCGAGCACCTCGACCAACCAGCTCGTCCAGCAGGCCGTCCTGTTGGCCACCCACGCGGTGCGCACCGAGCAGTGGCGGGCCGGGCTGGAGAACCTGACGGTCGCTGAGCTGCGCGGCGCGGCCGCCGAGGCCGTGGCGGCCGGCACCGACCCGGCCCACGCGGTCACCTCCCGGGTGCGGGCCGCGCTGCGGGCCCTGGCCCGCTGGGACGAGATGGTCGGCGATCTGCACACCGAGCTGGCCGCGGTGGTCGGCGAGGCGGGGCTGAGCGAGAGGACCCGCGAGGCCGCCCTGAGGGAGGAGGACCGGATCGAGCGGGCCTGGGTCCACGTGGCCGAGGTGGTGCTGCGCCACCACCACGGCGGCGGCCAGCGCCCGAAGCCCAGCCGCCGGTGGTGACCTCCCCGGCCGTCCCTGGCGGGTGAGGGTGGGTCAGGCGCGGCGCCACCAGGTACCGGTGCGCTTCGCCTCGGCGGCCGCGGCTTCGGCGGCGGCCCGGTCACGCTCGGCGGCCTCCCGCTCCGCCTGGTCGGCGTCGGCTTGGCGGCAGCCGGCGCACAGCCCGTCGTCGCCCCAGCCCCGCTCCTTCTCGGCCCACCGCTCGTCCGAGAACGGAGCCGAGCAGCGGCGGCAGGCCGGACGGCGCCGTTCCCGCTCCGCTGCCTCCCGCACCCGGCGGGCCCGATCCGCCTCCGCCCGCTCGACGGCCAGCAGCTCGTCGCCGTCCGGGTTCGCCAGCGCCTCGGTCAGGGTGTGCCAGCCGTCCCGGCCGAACCGCCACCAGACCGGACCGCCGGCCCCGTGGCGGCGCAGCAGCGCCAAGGTGGTGGCCACGACGGGCAGGGCGCGGTGATGGTTGCGGGCGTGGACGGCGTCGCCGCCGTACGCGGGGGCGTGCCAGGTGGCCTTGGAGGCGGCCTCGACCGCGGTCATGCGGTTGATCAGCCGCTCGTGGTCCCGCTCGGCCTTCTCCGCCTTCTGCTGCGGGGTGAGCCGCTTGCCGGGCTGGTCGCGCTTGCGGCCGGCCTCCAGGACCAGGGCGACCGGCGGCAGCCCCTCGTGGCCGGTCGGCGGGTAGCGGGTCGGCCACAGCCGCAGGGTGTGCGTCCGGTGCCCGGGGCGGCGCAGCGAGGCCTCGAAGGCCGCCTTCGCCGTGCCCTTCGCCGGAAGCTCGCACCAGGCCCGGTAGGAGACGAGCTTCTCCACGAGCGTGCCGACGCCCTCGTTCTCGCGGTCGACCTCGACCAGGAGCACCGGCACCTTCGCGCCCGGGTCGCGCAGCACCAGGTCGGTGAACAGGGAGCGGCGGTGCGGGACCGGGTGCTCGACCTCCGTCGTGAACGCGGCCAGGTGGCCGAAGCCGGCGCGGGCGAGGAGGCCGGCGGTGGCGGCGACGTCCAGGGCGTGCTCGGCGCACGCCTACCTGCTCGGTGACTTCAACGAGTTCCCCCGACTCGGCAGCTTCCAGCGGCTCACCCCGTCCTGGCGGATCTTCGGCTGCCGGCCCTTCTCCCTGCTGGTGGTGTTGGTGGGCCCACCGCTGTCACCCCACGACGAAGGGGCCGAGATCCGCCGTGGATCCGGGCCCCTTCCCCGTTCGCGGGTCGATCCACGTCGCGTGCACCGGCTCCAGCAGTTCCACCCGGTCCCCCTCCTCCAGGCGCACGTGGCTGGTGCGGACCTGGGCCTGGTAGCGGAGCAGCTGCACGAACGCCTGCTCGCGCTCCACCGGGTCGGCGATGGCACTGGGGTCCAGGACCAGCACCCGCGGGGAGCCGGTCGGCCCCGGGTTGGCCGTGGGGTGCTGTGCGGGTGCCTGGCTGGCCAGGATGGTCACTCGTCTCCTCCGGGAGGTGGCCGTCCCGGCCTGGCTGGGCCGAGACGGCGGGGTGTGCGGTGCGGGTCAGCCGGCGACGGTCTCGGTGTGCCGGGTGAGGGCGTCCAGGAGCGCGGTCTGGTGGTCGGTCAGCTTGCCCTCGGTACGGGCCTTGTCCTGCTTGCGCAGCCAGGTACCGGGGCGGAAGGCCGGGTCGTCGCCCAGGCCGGTGCGGTTGGCGGGGCCATCGAGGGTTCCGCCGGCGGCGAGGTAGGCGAGCAGGCGGCGGTAGGAGCGGTTCCAGTCCGGTTCCAGGCGCCACAGCTCGTCCAGCGCGTCGAGCTTGGCGACCTGGTCGTTGGTGAGGTTGTCGGCCTTGCGCTGGCGGCGCATCCACGCGCCCACCGCGTAGTCGTCGAGCTTCGCGGTGGCCGGGATCGCGAGGTGGCCGTGCTGGTGGTGGAACGCGGCGGCGTAGGCGTAGCCGCGCTCCCAGGCGTTGGCGTTCTTCGACCAGATCATGCCGAGCGCGTCCAGCTCGGAGACCCGGGCCGGGTCGAGCAGGCCCTGGCCGTTCAGGTGGCGCTGGCGGGTGAGCCAGGAGATCAGCTCGCCGTGCTTGTCCTTGTCGGTGGGGTCGAGGTGGCCGTGCTGAAGGTGGAAGACCGCCGCGACGGCGTGCATCCGCTGCCACTCCACCGCGCGCGGGTTGAACGCCCGCAGCTTGACGGTCTGGAGAATCCGCGCCGCGTGCTGCTTCGCGTTGATCCGCAGCCACTCGATCGGCGACTCCACCGGGGCCGGCTGCTGCTCGCCTTCCCCGGCCGCGGCCGCCTCGCCCTCGGCCGGCTTGGCTGCAGTGGTGTGCGTGGTGCCCTGCGAGCGGGAGGCGCGCAGCTCGGTGATCCGGCCGACCACCCGGGCGTCGTGGGCCGCGAGGGCGCGCAGGACCCGCCAGATGGTGCGGAAGGAGGACGCTTCGATCTCGGCGTCGGCCTCGGCCTTCACGGCCTCGCCGGCGTCGTGGACCTCGGACGGTTCCGCGGCCGCTGTGTCGTCGCCGACCTCGGGGGTGGGCAGGTAGACCGGGATGATGACCCAGGACACCTTGCCCTGCCGGTAGGACTGGCGCAGCGCCCGCCCGACGGCCTGGACGATGTCGATGACCGAGGACTTGGGGTCCGCGAAGACGATCGCGTCCACGGCGGCGACGTCGATTCCTTCTGTCAGGAGTCGGCTGTTGCACAGGATGCAGCACTCCTCGCCGTCCTCGCCGGTGTGGGCCTTGAACTCGGTGAACGCGGCGCGGCGGTCTTTGAGGCGGTCGCTACCGGCCACGGCGAGCGCTGTCAGCCGTTCCGGCCGCTCCGCGTCCGGCAGCAGTTCCGAGGTCTCCAGCAGGCTGCCGGCGAACTCCCGCGCCGCCGTGACCCGGGAGTGGAAGGTGATCACGCGGCGCAGGCCGAGGTCGGCGACCGCGCGCAGCACCGCGACCTGGAGGGCCAGGCGCAGCAGTTCCTCGTTGCTGCGCTGGGAGCGCAGGTCGGCGACGGCCGGGAGGTTGAGGAGTTCGCGCAGGTCCTCGTCGGTGACCACCGGCACGAGCGCTCGGTAGTCGGCGAGGTAGCCGTGCTCGATCCCCTGCCCGAGCGTCCAGGTGAAGCAGACCTTGCCGTAGATCTCCTCGTCGTCCATGGAGCAGAGCACGGGCAGCGCCTGGCCGTCTGCGTCGACGAGGTCGGCCAGGCCGTCTTTCGCCCGCCGGTCGTCGGCGATCCTGGGCGTGGCGGTGAAGTACAGCCGGCGCTTCGCCGGGACCTGCGCGTCGTTGTGGACCGCGGCCCACGCCTTCCCCTCGGCGCCTGCGGTTCGGTGGGCCTCGTCGATGATCACGAGGTCCCACTGGGCCAGGCCCCAGCCCTGGTGGGCCTGGACGATGCGCTCCAGCGAGGCGTACGTGGCGTACACGGTGACCGGCTGGTTGTCGGGTGCGCCGTTGACCAGGTCGGTAAGCCGGGCCGCCTGCGTGGTCACCTCGGCGTGGATCCGGCCGCCGGCCTCTGCGCTCTCCAACGCCTCCTCGCGCGAGCACGCCGCCACGGCCAGCCCCCGGCGGCCGCCTCGCAGCGACCAGGCCTCGGCGGTCTGCTCCAGCAGCTCGATCGTCGGGACCAGCACCAGCACCCGGCCCTTCGCGGCCAGGCGCCGGGCGCAGCCGGCCGCGATGAGGGTCTTGCCGGAGCCGGTCGCGGCGACGACGGTGGCGCGGCCGCCGTCCTTCACCTCGCGCACTGCGGCCGCCACCGCGTCCTTCTGGAACCAGTGCAGTGGCAAGGGGTTGAGCGCCCCGGTCGGCTGCGCGGGGACCGGCTGAGCGGCTGCGGCGCGGAACGCGGCCGGCGCGTCGGCCTCGGTGGCGGTGGTGGTCTCCACGGCGGTGCTTCTCCTTCGGATGCTGAGACGGCGGGGCGGCGCGGGCGGTGCTGTGGGAGGGTCCGTGCGGGCGGCCTCTCCCCGGGGCCAGGTCATGGATGGGGAGAGGCCGGCCGGACCTACTGCTGGTCCTCGGGGATCCAACCTCTTACCTCGAGGTAGGCGATGTCGGCGTCCTCGACGGCGCGGCCGGTCTCCACCAGCCACTCCCGCATCGCCTCGGTGACGTCGCCGTGGTGGTCCGCGACCCGCTGGGACCACTCGGCGGCGTCGAAACCGCCGGTGGAGGCGGAGCCGTAGGTGCGCTCCTCGGTGCCGTCCGCGCGGGGGATGAACCCGCGCCGGACGCCGCCGGAGTCCTTCTCCGAGCCCGCGCTGTAGACGTACTGGTTGGCCTTCATCCGGACCGTGAAGGCCAGGCGGCCGCCGGCCTGGCCGGTCTCGTGCACCACCGGGGCGAGGTGGCTCGCGCCGGACTTGATGGCCTGCTTCCCTGCGCGGCCGGCCATCGACTCGCCGGGCTTGCCGACGACGTCCTTCTGCCGCGTCCGGGCCTTCTGGCCCGTCTTGGTGGTGCGGCGCTTGGTGTTCGCCTCGGCGATGCCGGACAGCGCCTCGGTGTCGCGCTCGCCGCCGCGCACCGCGCGGACGACCTGGCGCAGCGCGCCGACGAACGCCGCTCCCTTGCCCTTGGTGAAGAACTGGGAGACGAGCGAGGCGTCGCGGCCGAGCATCTTGGCAACCTGGCGCTTGGTGTAGCCCTGGTCGATCAGCTCCTGGGTCAGGCGCGCGGCCTCGTTCGGGTTGTTCGGGTCGGCCGGGCTCACTGGTCAGCTCCCTTCTCGGTGGCGGCGAGTTCGGTGCGGCCCAGGCCGCGCAGCTTGAGGTACTGCTCCTGGGTGGTGGGGTGCTGGATGGGGCCGGTGAGGTGGCCCTTGAGGAGGTAGTCGCCCGGCTCGCCCCGGTAGGGCCAGGGCTGGCGCTCGGTCAGGGCGATGCCGTCCGTGCCGAAGTACACGACAGTGCCGGGCTTCGCGTGGAGGGCCCCGGCGTAGCCGATGACCTCCTTGCCCTGGCGGTACTTCATGTCCAGCAGCGCCGCCCGCGCCCCCGACCACACGTACGCGGCCCACTCCGGGTGCGCGTACGGGTCGCGGGAGAAGCCGGCCTGCCGCTGCCAGGTGACCACCTCGCCGTCCTGGCCGAGGATCTCGACCCCGGCCGGGAGGGCCTCGCCGAGCGGGGTGGTGCCGGAGACCAGGCGCGGGCGCTGGGCGAAGCCGCCGAGGCCGAACAGCAGCACGGAGCGAACGGCACGGCTGGCGAGGTAGGCGGCGGTGCGCTGCCGCTCATCGCCGTGGATCCGGGAGAGGTTGGTCAGGTCGGCCCAGGCGGCCTTGAGGCGCTTGCCCCACTCGTCGAGCGGCTTGCCGTCCTCGAACAGCAGGCCGCCGAGGATCTCGACCTTCCACGGGGCGAGGTGGTTCGACAGGGCGAGGTGGACCTCGGCGCCGCCAGCCCAGGTGGTGAACGTGGTGCCCGGCTCGGACGGGTAGATCCAGGCGCGGTCACCGGTGACGGGGGCCGGGAGCAGGCCGACGTGGTTCCAGCCCGCCGGGACGGTCACGCGCACGTTCCAGTGCGAGCAGGACATCAAGGCCTTGACCTGCTCCGCCTCGGTCATCGCGGCGAACGCGGCGGCGGTGATCCGGCGCGGGGTGCCGACCGGAGACTTCCACAGGTGCTTCGCGTAGGCGAAGGTGCGGTCGTACTCCACCAGCGCCGGGAGCTGCTCCGGCACCCGCGGCGGCATGAGCAGCTCCGTGCGGCCCTGCCCGCCGGTCGCGTGCAGCAGCCCGCGCAGCTCCTCCGAGAGGACCGGGTAGCCGCCCGCCCACTTACCCGTGGTGGGGATGGTGCGCGACCACAGGTCCCGGCCAGTCTGCGACGGCGAGCCCATCAGCACCGCGTCGTCCCAGTGCCGCCGCAGCGCCTGCCACAACAGCGTGAACGCCTGACGGCAGGTCACCACGTCCGCGCCGTCCGGGTCGAACCACTCCCCCATCGACCGGACCTCCGTCACCGGCCCCTCCGGGGACGCGGCGGGGGCGTAGCGGCCGACCGGCTGGCGCTGGTGCACGAAGTGACCGGCCAGCTTGTCCCGGCCCGAGCCGACCGCGGTGGTCCACCGCTCGCTGGAGGTGTTCAGCCAGGCCGCCACGGCGTCCTTGAGCGTGGAGTAGCGCTCGGCACCGTCGTGCCATGGGGCACCCGCGGTGATGTAGATCCGCTCGGTGCCGGGCGCGGTGTGCAGGACGGCGTCCAGGATCTCGCCCGGCGTACGGGCGCCGAGGTCGAGGCGCACCACGCGGTCGCGCACCGCCAGGTCGCCGGTCGCCGCGTCCAGGAACACCGTGGCGCGGGCCTGCTGCGTGAAGTTCGGGCGCTTGGACACCAGGCCCGTGGTGACGGCCTCGAACCGGGCACCGGCCGGGCCCTCCGGGAGGGTGGGCAGCTCGCGCGGCCCGGCAGCGACCGGAGCGACCGGAGCCGTCGGGACGACCGGCGCAGCGGCGGGCGCGGCCGGGACAGGCTGCTCGACGGCGGCGGCCTGGTCCTCGACCTCGGTCGGCGCCTCGACGGCCGGGGCCTGCTGCTCAACGACGGGGGCCGGGCGGGTCAGCGCCGGGGCGACCGCGACGGCGGGCTCGGCGACCGGCGCGGCCTTCGGCGCCTCGACGGGCGCAGCGGCGGCGGCGGCCTGGTCATCGGCCTTGGGGGCGCGGACGGCGGCCGGGGTCGGGTCCAGCAGCGGCGCGATCCGCACGACGTCACCGACTGACAGCCCGGAGGCCTTCGCGATGGCCGGCGCCTGGGCGCCCTCGTACCCCGCCAGCCCGGCCACCCGGCGCGCACGCTGCTGGTTGAGCTTGTCCAGCTCCCTCTGCGCGGCAGCGACCGCCTTCTCCGCGGCCGTGATCTCGGTGCGCAGCTCGCGCAGACCGGCGAGCTCGGCGGTGTACGTCTTGCGGTCCATCAGGGTGTCACTTCCCTTCCGTGGTCTCGGTGCCGGCCTCGAGGGGACGGGCCTGGCGGGCGAGGGTGAGCCAGCCGTCCGGGCCCTGGACGCCGTGGATCTCGGCCAGGCCCGCGAGCAGGAAGGCGTACGCGCCCCGCCTCGGCGCCCGCGGCTGCGCCGTCCCGGCCTCCCACTTCGCGAACGTCTCCCGCCGGGTGTCCAGAGCCGCGGCCACCTCGACCTGCGTCAGGCCGGCGGCCTTGCGCAGCCGTTCCCGCTCGACCGGTTCCGGCAGGTCCCCGCCGTCCCGGGCCTTGGCCAGCAGCGCGTCCACCGCCGCGAAAATCTCAGACATCACATACCTCCCAGCAAAGAAGATATCGCAGAAGAACTCTCTAAATGCAACATTATTCATCGCATAAACATCGCATTTGTGACCACACAACGAGCTCACAGTGCCCGGCCGGGCAGGACCATGACCACTGGCTTCGGCGCCGTTCCCGTGTCCGGGCGGGGCGGGGCGGCATTCGCAGGGCGTGACGACGACCGCCCCCACCTCCGCACCGGGCCCGACGGCCGCTATCCCGCGTACCGCGGGCGCACCTGCCAGCCCCCTAGACAAGGGCTGGGATGACCGCCGCTGGTCGCGCGACGGACCGGAGGACGAGCCCGAGTTCCGCCGGCCCCTTCAAGACCAACCCCTGCTGCTGGTCACCGAAGCTCGGGTTCCACCGCGCCCGCACCCCACACATCCCGGAGCGTCTGACCAGGCTGACCAACGGCACGTTCGACCACGCAGGCCCGCTCGGCGGCCGTCCCGGGCGCGGCAGCGCAGCACCAGGGCAGCCGACGCGGCAGAGCCGGATGACGGCAGGACGGACGGAGCGGGTGCAGGCCAGGATGCGGCCTGCTCATGGGCGGGAGACCGGCCGACCTGGGCGGTACTCCCAGGTGGTCTCCTCCTTCGGGACCTGGCCGCAGTCGGCCCGGGCCAGGGTCCGCATCGGCTCCCGGTGTCCTGGCGCGCCTTCGTCTCGCGGGCCCTCCGACACAGGTCGTAGGCGTCCCATCCGGGGCTGCCGCATCGCGTTTGTGCCGGGTTCGGTGTCCCAGCCATGATGTGCCCTCGCGAACAAAGGAACGAACGTGAACGTCCAGGTGGAGTACGACGCAGCACCTGAGGAGCTCGCCGCCGCGGTGAGAGCCAACTTCCCCGCACCGGCTGTGCGCTGGGCGGTCGCCGGCGCCTGGTTGCTGCTCTCGCTGCTCTGCCTCGCAGCGGGCGGTGTCCTCTTCGCGGTCGCCGCGCTCATCGCCTGCCTGATCCAGGTCCAGAACATCGCAGTGGTTGCCAAGAAGCTCGCTGCTCGTGCCGCCCAGCGCCAGGCGGGTCCCACATCGGTCGCGATGACCGATCAGGAGG
The DNA here is from genome assembly GCF_040681575.1 of Kitasatospora sp. NPDC051702. Classification (NCBI taxonomy): domain Bacteria; kingdom Bacillati; phylum Actinomycetota; class Actinomycetes; order Kitasatosporales; family Streptomycetaceae; genus Kitasatospora; species Kitasatospora sp. NPDC051702. The sequence goes on along the minus strand of NZ_JBFAZB010000009.1, from coordinate 180,794 downwards.
CCGTCATCCGTACGGCGTCCGGGGAGCTGAGGTTCCCGTGGACGTCGGTCACCCGAGCCACGGACACTCCCCTGGCCTGGTCGGTCCTGGTGAAGAGGCCGAGCGGAGCCCCCGTGTCCGCGACCATCCTCAAGACGGCCTTCACCGACGCTCAGGCCGCCGACGTCACGGCCGCGCTCACGCGGCTGACCAAGACCAAGGTCAAGGTGCGCAGGTCGAGTGCCCCCGGCGTCGCCCCCGGAGTCCCGGCCCGGTAGCAGGAAGCCCTTCCCTGTCAGGTCGCACCCGCCGCCCCTTCGCCGAGTAGAGCGTCGCGTGCAGCGTCCGGTCCCACGGCGGAGTGCCCTGGCAGCCGTGTGGTGACGGGCCGGGGGCGGCGCGTCTCCTGGGTGTACTCCCCCAGCTTGCGCAGCCGCTCCCGCTCCGCCGGCACGGGCAGGTCGTCCACCGGACGCGGCCGCGCCGGCAACGCGTCGATCGACGCGAACAGGTCGTCAGTCACAACCTCACCTCCACGCTGCACGCCACAGCTTGAAAGTCGCCCTGGATCGCACATTGCAGCGCACATGCGGGGATCGGGGTGCGCGGGCTGCCGAGCGGCGCCGGCTGCGCGGCAGGCGACGCCGGGACGGGTTCTCCGTCGTGGGTGTCGCCTGCCGCGGGTCGCGTCAGTGGGCCGGTGCGCACTCCAGGGCCCTGATGGTCGAGCCGTTCTCGTGCTTGCGCACGTGCATCTGTGTGGGAATGCGGCGGCGCAGGTCCGCGACGTGGCTGACAACTCCGACGGCCCGGCTGTGGGAGCGCAGTTCGTCGAGGACCTGGAGGACCTCGTCCAGGGTGTCCTCGTCGAGGCTGCCGAAGCCCTCGTCGATGAAGAGGGTGTCCAGCCGGCTGCCGCCGGCCTCGTGGGCGACGATGTCGGCGAGGCCGAGGGCCAGGGCCAGGGAGGCGAAGAACGACTCCCCTCCCGAGAGGGTCTTGGTGTCGCGGGTCTGGCCGGTCCACTGGTCCAGGATTTCCAGGCCCAGGCCCGAGCGGCCCCTGCCGGAGCGGGTGTCGGTGTGGGAGAGCTGGTAGCGGCCCAGGGACATCCGCTTCAGGCGGGTGTTGGCGGCGCGTGCGACGTCCTCGAGCCGGGCGGCGAGGACGTAGGCCTCCAGGTGCATGCGCAGTTGGTTGTCGGTGGAGGTCCCGGCCGCGAGTTCGGCCAGGTGCTTGGCGCGCGCGTGCTCCTCGACCAGCGGGCCCAGACGGGTGGTGTGCGCGGTGAGGTCGTCGAGGTGTGAGGCCAGGGCTTCGCGGCAGGCACGGGTCGCGGTCTCGGCCGCGGTGGCGGTGGCCAGGGTTTCGGTGGCCCCGGCCAGGGCCGTGTCGGCGGCCTGTGGGTCCGCCGGGTCCTCCTGCGCGGCCGCCGCGACGGCCGGGTCCGTCAGCGTGGCCGCCCGGGTGGCCTGCTCGGTGCGCCACGCGGCGAGCTCCTCCGCCATGTGGTCGGTCCTTTCCCGCGGGACCAGTGCCGCCCGAACGTCAGGGAGCGTGTCGAAACCGGCGTCGGTGGCCTGTTCCTCGGCGCCCCTGCGGGCCCGGGCGAGATTGACCGCCGCGGTGTCGGCATGCCGGATCGCGGTGCGGGCGGCGGTGACGGTTGCCCGCTGTCCGGTCAGGTGGGCGATGCGGTCGGCCACGCTCGGGTGCCCGTCGAGTGCTTCTTTCAGCCGTCGGCCGAGGATTTCGGCCTCGCCGGCGTGGGTTTCCTGCCGTCCGACGTAGTCGCCGATCCGTTTGCCGAGCGCCGCGACTTCCCTGGTGCGCTCGGTGTGCTGTTCGTCGAAGAGCCTCAGCTGTTCTTCGGCGGGTGCGATGTCGGCGGCCGCGCCGAGCAGTTCGGCGTGCGTACGCTCGGCGTCCTGGTGGGCCTGCTCGAGGTCTGCGGTCGTGGCGTCGCCTGCTTGTTCTCGGGCCGCCTCGGCTTCCGTGGAGTACGTCGCGGCGTCCACTTCGGCCTTCTGCCAGGCCCGGTCGGCCTTGCGGAATTCCTTGTCGGCCTGCGCGGCGTCCTCCCGGGTGGGGTGGCCCTCTCCCGTGGTGGCGGGCCTGGGGTGGGTCGGGGAGCCGCACACGGGGCAGGGTCGGTCGGCCTCCAGCTGTCCGGCGAGCTCACCGGCCATGCCTTCGAGGCGCCGGTCGAGCAGGTCCCTGGCCTGCTGTCCGGCCGTGAGCGCGGCTTCCTTCAACTTCTCGGCCTTGGCGCGGGCCTTGGCACTCTTGCCGGCCAGGGCGTCGCTTCGGCGGGCCGCCTCCAGCTGCCGTGCGAGCTGTGGCAGCGTGGCGCCGAGCCGGACGGCTTCGACGTGGGCGTGCTGGGCCGCTTCCAGCCGGGCGGTGTGCTCGGCGCGTTCCTCGTCCGCCTGCTGCAGGCGGACGGCGATCTCCGTCTGGTCGGCTTCGGCCTGCTCCAGTTCCGCGTCCAGGGCCGCCAGGGCGGTGGTCAGCTCGGCGGCTCGTTCCTCGTCGTGCCGCAGGGCGTCCAGGTGTCCGAGGTCGTTCGCCAGCCGGTTCTCGACAGTGGCCAGGTCCGCGTCGCCGGCCTGGGTGTGGGGCTCGGGCAGGTTCTGCGTGGCCTTGTCCCGTGCTTCGGCGGCCGCGGCGTGTTCACGGTCGGCGGCGTCGAGGGCGCTCAGCAGTGCGCGCACCGGCTCGGCGCGCAGAGCACGCTCCAGAGTCTGCTCCAGTGCCCCGAAGTGGTCCGTCTGGGCGCGGAGTTCCGCGAGTGCCAGGGCCGCAGCGCGGTGGCGGTGCTGGCGCTCGGCGAGGGCACGGACGGTCTCCGCGTGCCTCGTCGCGGCGGAATGCCCGTCGCGGGCTGTCGACAGCGCGGTCCGCGCATCGTGGTGGGCCGTGCCTGCAGCGGTGCTCAGTACGTGCGCCCACTCGAGCGTCTGCGCGGGGGTGAGGTCCGGGGCGTCGGGGGAAGGGGTGGGTGCGGTGGTGGTGATGCCCACCCCCGCGGCGGCGTGCTGGATGCGGTCCGCGTCGCGCCACACCCCCGCCTGGGCCTCGTCACGGAGGCGGCCGGTCTCCTTCGCGTGGTCGGAGAGCCAGCGCTGGACGGCCGTGAAGCGGTGGGTGCCGAAGAGCCGACTCAGGACCGCGCCCCGCTCGGTGGCGTCGGCCCGCAGGAACCTGGCGAACTCCCCCTGGGGCAGCAGCACGACCTGGCAGAACTGGTCCCGGCTCATCCCCAGCAAGGCGCTGATCTCGCTGTTCGTCTCCTGATGCCCGGAGATGACCGGCTTCCACACCTCTTGTCCGGAGGCGGTGTCGGCGTGCCGTTCCAGCAGGTGGGCGGTGGCCGACAGGGCGGTGGCACGGCCCGGCTTCTCCTGCTGGGGTGTACGGGTGATCCGCAGCCTGCGCCCCGCCATGGTGAATTCCAGCTCGACCTGGGTCACGGTGGCGGCATCCGCGTGATGGCTGCGCAGCGACATCGCGTGGCGCTTGCCGGGAACGTTCCCGTACAGGGCGAAGCAGACGGCGTCGAAGACCGTGGACTTGCCGGCTCCGGTGGCGCCGTGGACCAGGAACAGGCCTCCTTGGCGGAGCGTGTCGAAGTCGACGCTCTCGCGGGTGCGGAACGGGCCGAAGGCCTGAAGGGTGAGACGGTGCAGACGCATCAGGCGGTTTCCTTCACGGTTTCCTCGACCCGGGCTTCCTCCACGGCTCGCAGCAGCAGGCCTGCCTCGGCGGGGTCGGGTTCGCGCCCTCCCCTCACGTGGCTGATGAAGTCCCGGGTGATCTCGATGTCGGTGCGGTGGCGGGTGCGGGCGGTGTAGGACGTGGCGGTGGTGTCGGTTCCGCCTTCGGGGGCGAAGTCGAGGTGGACGGTGTGGGGGAAGCGGCCACGCAACCGGTCCATCGCGTGGACGGGGCGTTGCGGGTCGGTCAGGGTGACGTGCAGCCATGCCTCGCGCAGCGCCTCGTGGGCCGGGTCGCCGAGGAGGTCGTCCAGACGGCCGGTGAGGGTCTCGAGCCGGCGGGGTACGGGGCAGGGCACGGGCTCGATGGCGGGGGCGGCGTCGGGGTGGAGGTCGACGATCCACATGGTCTTGGCATAGCGGGCTTCGTCGAAGGAGTAGGCGAGGGGGGAACCGCTGTAGCGGATGCGGTCGGTGATCCGCTGAGGACGGTGGAGGTGGCCCAGGGCGACGTAGTCGACTCCGTGGAAGACGGACGCGGGCACCGTCGGGATTCCGCCCGCGGTGATGTCGCGTTCGCTGTCACGGCTTTCCGCGGCGCCGGTGACGAAGGCGTGGGCGAGGACGACGGCACGGGTGCCCGCCGGCCGGGCGGCGAGGTCCGCGCGGACGCGGTCCATCGCCGCGCCGAGGACGGCTTCGTGGGTGGGGGCTCCGGCGCCGAGCTCGTCGCGGGTCATGGCCGGCTCCAGGTAGGGCAGGCCGTAGAACGCGACGGGGCCGTGGGCGTCGTGGAGCACGGCGGGCAGGTGGCAGGTGGCCGGGTCCGTGCGCAGGTGGATGCCGGCGCGCTCGATCAGGCGGGAGGCCACGCCCAGCCGACGGGGTGAGTCGTGGTTGCCGCTGATCATGACGACGGGGACACCGAGGTCGGCCAGGGCGTTCAGGGCATGGTCGTAGAGGGCGACCGCGTCCAGCCCCGGGATGGCACGGTCGTAGACGTCGCCGGCGACGAGGACCGCGTTGACCTCGCGTTCCTGCACGGTGGCCAGCAGGTGGTCGAGGAAGACCCGTTGGTGGTCGATGAGCGGTTCGCGGTAGAAGGTCCGACCCAGGTGCCAGTCCGAGGTGTGGAGCAGTCGCATGGTGTCGGGCATCGATAGGAACTCCTTTTCCCTGCACGGTTGTTACAAGGCATGGTTGTTACGAGGCATGGTTGTTACGAGGCGCGGTTGTCACGAGGTCGGTCACAGCGACATTGCCGCAGGTGGCGAGCGGTCGTCCCCGGTGAAGCGGTGTGAGTCAGTACGCCCCCGCTGTCCACGGTGTCATCGCGGTATCCGCCCGTACAGGTGGTGCAGGGGTTGCCGGTGGTGAGCACGGTGGCGCCCGGGGCGCGGGAAGCGAGACCATGCTCTTGCCGGCGGACGGCGGAGAGGACGCGGTGCCGGGCTGCCGGGGAAAGGGCCTTCGTGCAGATCAGGGCCGTATGCGAGACCTCCGAGAGGAACCGCTGGGGGTGCGGCCCGGAGCGCACCACAGCCGGAGAAGATCATCTGTTCGATTTCTGCGGGCCTCGGGCCCCGCGAAATGTCAGTGCCGGCGTGTAGGTACCGGCGCGACGTACCGGGTCCGGGGAGGACCGACTGCTGCCGTCGGCACCCCGACCGCCCGCCTGACGCGTCCATTGGCGGTCCGCGCGCCATCGCGGGACGCTGGAACTGCGGCCCTGTGCCGCGACGACTCCAGCCGGACCGGCGGCCGTTCAGGAGTCTGCGGGCTCCACCGTACGGTCGCGGCCCGACACGGCCCCGAAGGGGCAGCTGCCGCAGGAGGCCCGGCACCACCTGCGTAGCCGCGCGGAGACCGGCCCCGGAACTGCTGCGCGCGGACGCCACCACCTCCGACACGCACTGCAGCGCGCGTAGAGGGGCTACCGTCATGCCCGACACCGACCTGCTCAGCCTGCTGATCGCGCACACCGGGGATCTGCGGCCCGGCCCGGACACCACGCCCGCAGAACTGACGGACCTGCGGCGCGCCCTGCTCGACGGCGCGCCCGGCGGCCCGTCTCCGGCCTCCGGAACCGCTCCGACCGTGGACGGCGCCCTCCGCGCCGAACTGGACTACCTGATCGCCCGGCACGCCTCGGCGCCACGGCCGCCCGGCCCCGCGCCCCGCCTGATCCGCCGCGAGACGTTCGCCCCGGGCCTGGACCCGTCCGCCCCGGGCAGGGCGGTGGCCCAGCGGCCGGCCCGCACCTTCGGCCCCTTCCTCGACGGCGCGGACCGCCGGGTCTGGTTCGACCTGTTCCAGCCGCACTCCTGGCTGACCGTCCACCGGGGTGCGGCCGGCCCGCCGATCCTCGCGCTGCCGCCGGCGAGCGAGGGGGTGCCCGGCCTGGGGCAGTTCGACCTGCCGGGCGGCACGGTCTGGATCGCCGTCGACCAGCTCGTCGGCTCGGCCCCGGGCGACGGCTGGGCGGGCCTGCGGATCAAGAGCGGCACCCTCCACGTCGGCGCCGCGCCGCAGCTCTCCGACGGGCGGCTGACGGTGCCGCCCTCCGTGGACCTGCGGCTGACCCTCACGCCCGATCCCCCGGCCGGGTCCGGACCAGGCACCGGGCCGGGCGCCGAGGCCGCAGGCACCACGGCGGGCTTCCCCGTGGAGGTGGTCCTCCTGCTCCAGCCGTCCGCCGGGTCCGTCAGCAGCCCCGATGCCTCCCTCACCGTCTACGGCAGCTCCTTCGCCCTGCGGGCGAACGCGCAGCCACCCGCCTACGACCAGGGCTCCAGCCGGTTGCTGATCCCGTTCACCCCCACGCCCGACCGGCTCACCATCACCCGGACCCGGGCCGACCTGTTCACTCCGTCCGGCACGGCGGCGGTCGCCCGCGCGGCCTGGGCACTGCCCGTGGTCAGATCGGCCCCCGAGGGACTCGGCGAGGCGGCCGGCACCGGCGCGCTGCTGCTCTCCGTGAGCGACGGGCTGACCGCGAGGTGGCCCGGCCTCGACGGGGGGCCGGCCGTCCTGGGCCCCGTCGACGTCCTGGCCCACGGGCAGTCGCTGTCCGTGGTCTGCACACGGGCCGCCGCCTGCCGGGCCCGCCAGGAGTTCCGGCTGTGGCGGGAGTCCGAACCCGACGTCCGCTCCTCGGTCGAGATCCGCTTCCCCCACGAGTTCCCCCTGGACTACGAGAGCGTGCTCCCCGCCGGAGACCTGCTGATGACCGCGGGCACCGCCCGTACCCGGCTGGACCGGCCGCGTACTGCCGCGGGCGAGCCCATCGACACTCCGCTGAAGGCGGCGTGCATGCTGGGCCAACAGCCCGGCAGAGTCGGGCTCCTGCTCACCGCGGTACCCGACCGACCCCGGCCTGCGGACCGGACGGCGCTGTCCCTGGCGAACGTGCTGCTGTCCACCACCCCGCCGTCCCGCCTGACCGTCGCCGGGCCGCTGGCCGCACCCGACCGGCTGGACTCCGGCACACTCACGCTGGACTTCGGGCTGCTCCACGTCCTGCCCATGCTCCCCGACCCCTACGCCGCGAACTTCACCGTCCTCACGGACCGTGAACCGCCCGCCGAAGCGGTGACGGTGCAGGCCAGGGTCGCCTGGTCCGACCCGGCGACCCCCGACCTGACGATCGGCCTCGGCACCGACGACGCCTTGCCGCCCGACCTGGTCCCGCCACCGGGACCGGTGTTCGGCTTCCGTCCCTCCGACCATCCCGCCCAGCCCCCCACGCCCGCGCAGCAGGCACTGGACTGGCTCCTCACCGTCTTCGACGAGCTCGGCCCGTCCACCGGCCTGACCCTGCTCGACCTCTCCTCGAACTCCGACCAACTGGGCGTCAGCATCCCGCTGAGCGCCGCCGCCCGGCTCCCGGTCACGGTCAAGGACCTGATGCTCAACACCGCCGCCGGCAACGCCCGGATCTTCCTGCTGCCCCAGTTCCACTGGGAGACGGTGCACAACCTGACCAACCCCATGACCGGCGACGTCGACGGGCCGCTGCGCTCCGGCGACGACGGCCTCCCCGCCCTGGTCCTGGCCGACTCCGTCGCGCTCGTCCCGTTCGTGCCGGTCCCGCTGGCCGAGGAGGTCGTCCGCGGCTACCGGCAGGACGCCGCCGGCGTGAGCGCGCTGTTCACACTGCCCTTCGGCCTGATCGCCCTGGCCATGCTCGATCCACACGACCGCCGGTACCGCAAGCCGCCCGAACTCGACCTGCGGAGCCCCGATTTCACCGCACCGAGCGGCCAGCCGGCCGACCGGATGACCGGCGCGCGCCAGCTGAGCCTGCGGGCCGGAGTGAGCGCCGGCACCGACGACGCTCCCGCGGTGGTCCCCCCGGTCCCCCTGCTGGGCGGCGCCACCAGGCAACTGGAGAACCTCACGCCCGGGTCGTCCGTCGGCTCCGTCCTCGGCCTGCTCGCCGGCGACTTCGACGCGCTCTTCCGGACCGAGGTACCGCTGAACCGGATCGAACTCGGCGGCTACGGCGCCAACGTGTTCAGCCGCTGGGTGAACGACTCCACGTCCGCCGTGACGATCACGCAGGTCGCCTTCGACGCCTTCCACGGCCGGACGGCCTTCGAGCGCGTGCAGTTCACCACGGTCCTCTGGCCCTGCCAGGCGACGCTGGTACGCACCATCACGCTCGAACGCCGCGGCAGCGCGGCCGTGGTCCGCTTCGACAGCGGCTGGCTGGCCAGCACACCCGGGCTCTTCCACCACCCCAAGGCTCCCGGCATCACCTTCCACCCGGGCGTCGTACGGGGCCTGTTCGACATCCGCGAGATCCGGGACACCTCGCTGTACGTGGACCTCGACGGCGCCGCCGGCGCGCCCGGTCCCCGCCTCCAGGCGGTCTACTTCGACGCCGACGTCGAGATCGACGGTCTCACGGCCGGGGGCGCGAACGGCCGGATCCCGGCCCACCGCCACCTGGGCTTCGTCCAGCGGATCCCGCTCTCCGAGCAGGTCTCCAGCAGTGGCGTCGGCGCACTGACGCCCGGCCAGCTCCAGCAGCTGTTCACCCTGCAGGGACCGCTCGGCGGCCCGGTGGACTGCACCATCCGGATCGGCGACTCGCCGCACCTGATGCGCGTCACCGGAGTCCACGCCGACAGCGCCGACCCCGCCTCCCGGCAGTTCGCCGTCGCCGTCCACGGCACGCCCGCGCTCCCCGCGCCCGGCCAGTGGAGCGTGGTGCGGGTCGAACCGGACCAGACCGTCGCCCCGGTGGACGCCCAGCGGGGTGTGCCGCTGATCCGCCGGGGCGAGGCCACGGCCACCGGAGCCGACCCGTACCCCTTCCGGTTCGCCGACCCCGCCCATCTCTTCAACGACCACCCGGACGACTACTACGCCCTGCTGTTCGCGAGCGAGACCCAGCGGATCCTCTACCCACGGCCGAAGATCGACACCGGAACGGCGGAGATCACCAGCGTCGACACACCCCGGCTGGCCGATCCGTACGCCCTGCTGCGCACCGGCGGGCTCTTCCCACCGCCGACGACGGACGCCGTCCCCTTCGACCCGAACGACCCTCCGCAGGCGTTCCCACTCACGCTGGACGCCGGACGGCTGCGGTTCACCGGGGGCACGGTCTCCTTCCCCGCCGCGGTGGACCAACTCCTGGTGAACGCCGACTCGTGGACGGCGCGCACGCAGTACGCCTCGTCCACGGTGCGGGTCGAGTCCGACAAGGACTGGCGGATCGTGCAGCAGCAGGTCGAACAGCACCTACGGTTCGAGCCGCTCGGCGAGATCCTCACCATCGTCCACGACATCGACTCGCCGACCGCCGGCTCGACGGACTTCCCCACGCCCGCAGTCGAGCTGGCCGGCCCGCTGCAGCCGGTGGCCGAAGTGATGAACCTGCTCAACAGCCTGGTGCCGAGCCACGGAACACCGGGACTGCCCGGCCCGCTGCAGGTCTCGCTCACCCGCGACGGCACCGCCGTACGCCTCACCGCCGTCGCGGACTTCGCGGTGGCCGACCCGGACGGACAGCCGGTCGAGTGCGGGTTCGGCAAGCTGCTCGGCCACCTCAAGGTCGGCGCCGACATCGCCGCCGACCTGGTGGCCGCGAAGAGCGGAGGATCGGTCTTCCTGGAGATCACCGGCAGCTACCAGCAACAGATCTTCCCCGCGGTCTACGGCGGCGGGCTGCTGCGCTTCAAGATCGGCGCGGATCAGACCGGCGCCACCACCGTCGAGTTGGACGCCTGCGCAGTCGGCTCGGTCGGCGGCACGCTCATCCCCGGCCTGATCGACCTCGAAGCCGGCGTCAAGTACGGCTACTTCATCGGACGGGCCGGCGACCGCTTCCAGCCGGGCATCGTGCTCGGCATGGACGGCCGCGCCACGCTGCTGTCCGGGCTGCTCGGGTTCAGCTTCTCCGTGGACGGCCACCTCGACGTCGACCGCGTCGACGTCCGGGAGATCTCGGTCAGGCTGCACGGCGACATCCTGGTCGCCGGCACCGTCACCGCGGCGTGGTTGGTGAAGGCCCGCAAGTCCTTCCACACCGCCTTCGACGTCACCGTCGACTGGCAACTCGTCGCGGGCGCCGCCAAGGCCGGGCTGATCCCCGTGCCCTGAGACCAGCTGCCCCTCGTGCGCCGGGACCGCCTGCCCCGTGCCGCCCGATCGTGGAGGTGCCCCGATGCCCATCAACAGCGCACCGCTGAACATCCTTCTGCTGCCCGGGCGTTGGCAGCCTCCCACGCTGACCCTGACCCTGCTCGTCCTGCCCCAGGGCGACCCGCGAGCGGCCCTGCCCGGCACCGGCACCGCGTTCGCCGACGCCGACCTCACCTTCGACGCGATGTTCGTGCCCACCCTCACCGACCTGCCGACCCCCGCGAGCGCCCGCCGCACCGCGCTCACCACCACCCGGCCCGCACGCCGTCGCGCCTTCTTCGACGAACTGGCCGCACTCTTCCGGATCCGCCCCTCGGGCCTGCCGCCCGAAGGCCCGCCCTCCGCCGTCCGCAAGTTCCTCCCGCCCAGCTTCCGCGCCGCGAACGGCTACACCACGCCGCGTTCGCGCTTCCTGGTCACCGACCGCTCCTACGACTGCGTACTCAAGGAGACCAAGCCCCACGTCCCGCCGCCCGACCGGCCCGACACACGGCTCGAATGGGAGGAGGTGCTCACCTTCGTCCTGCGCCAGCCCCGACTCGCCCGCGAACTGGGCCTGCTGTACGACACGACACTCACCCCGGGCACGACCGACCCGGTCGACCAGGGCGGCTACCTCTTCGCCGACCCGGCCGCGGGCAGCGCCTACCGGGCCGAGGCGAACACGAATCCGGCCCTGCTCGCACGCTACGCCGCCCGGATCCCGCCACTGACCACCGCGCGTCCGGTCTTCGCGGCCGTGCTCTTCCCGGTCACCGGCACCGGCGACTTCGACCAGGTCTTCGTCGAGGCCGACGCCTACGACCACGGCTTCGCGCGCGTGGTGCACGGAGCGCAGTCGCGCAGCGCCGCACAGGTCGAGCACGACGTCGAACCGCCCGAAGGAGCACTGCCCCCGGTCAAGGACACCGGCATCCGGCTCGGCTGGGACGACGACCAGGTGACCGTCTGGCTCAACCGCCAGTTCGGCGTCAACGCCCACGACACCCAGCCGTCGCCCGACTCACCGCTCGGCGTCGCCGGGTACCGCGTGGACGTCCGCGAGGACGGCGCCCCGGACGCGCCCTGGCACTCACTGACCCACGTCGCCGGCGACCTCACGCTCGGCCCGCTCGGGTTCGGCCACTTCGACGGCGAACTGGCCGTCGAGACCACGCCCGTCAACCACACCCTGCAGGCGAAGGACGAGTTCTGGCTGCCGGCCTACTTCACCGCCTGGCGCGGCGGGTCACTGGTGCTGGCCGATCCGAGTGCCATCAAGGTCTCGGGGCGCAAGGGCGCCAACGCCGACACGGTCTACCGAGCGGTGGACGCCGACGCCGTCCCGCTGCGCTACGGACACACCTACCAGTTCCGCGTCCGGCTGACGGACCTGGCCGGCGGCGGTCCGCTCGTCACCGACCAGCACGACCCGAGCGCGCCCGCGCCGGTCGCCGTCGTCCCGTTCCGCCGCTTCGTCCCGCCGCGAGCCGTCCGGGTCGACCACAGCGGGCTCGGGGCGGACGGCCGCAGCGCCGGCTACACCGTCCACCGGCCACTGCTCGGCTACCCCGACCTGGTGTACACCGGCTTCCCGGACGCCATGGACGCGCTGCTCGCCGACCTGCCCGCAGCCCAGAGCGAGTACCGCGAGGCCGTCCGGCCCGATCCGGACGTCACGCAGCTGCGCATCGACGTGTCGGTGCGCACGCTCCAGGGGGACCCTGCGGCCGACACCGACTCCGGCACCGACTCCGACACCGCCCAGCCGTTCCGCCCGCTGTACACGGCGGTCAAGGCCTTCCCTCCCGCGGCCGACCAGCCGCTGACGCTGCGCGCCGTCTTCGAGGACCTCCCCACGACCGACCGGCTCACGGACCTCACCCTGACCGGCCCCACCCCCCTGCCCGACCCCGACCCGCTGCGACTGCCGACGGCCCGCGACGTCCGCCTCGTCCTGACCGCCCTCGGACGCGAGGACCAGGAGCTCGGCTACTGGGGCAGCGACCGCGCGCGCACCGGCGCGGCGCCCGTGAGCGTGTACCTCCGGGCACCGTCCGCCGACGAGCGGCAGCTGTTGCAGTCCCCACCCGAAGGACCCCAGGTCCAGGCCGTCTTCCTGCAGCCCGACCCGGAGGACAACCCCGCCTCCGCGGCGCAGCGGGCGGTCTCGGGGCAACGGGTCGACGCGCCGTCGGACCTGGTGGACCGGCTGGCCCGCCAGCTCGGCCTCACCCGCTCCGCGCTCACCCTCTCCGCACGCGCCGGGCGCCGGCTGGTCCTCGGCGCGGCGGCCGGGCTGCGGCACACGCTCAGCCCGGAACGGGACGCGATCACCTTCGCGACCAGGACCGAGCTCACCCACCGCTGGCTGGTCTGCCTGCACCTGAGCCTGGAGCGGGACTGGAGCTGGGACGCGCTGCAGCCCGCCGCCTTCGAGGTACTCCGCGACGGCACCCCCGTCGGCACCCTCACGCTGCCGCGCACCCTCGCCCGTGGCGCCACGGGCCGGCCGGACGGGACAGGCCCGGCGGACGGGGACGGCGACCCGCAGGCGCGGGACCGCACCGAGCTCCTCTTCCTCGACGCCTACGACGACCAACCGCCCGTCGACAAGCCCCCGAGCGAGACCCGGCTGACCTACAGCCTGGTGCCCGCCTTCCGCCCGCCGCCGGCCCAGCAGGACCCGGTCCGGCAGGACCCGGTCCAGCAATGGCCGCTACGGCTGCCGATCACCACACCGCCCGGCCAGGTCCCCCGGCTTCGGTCCGCCGGCATCGCCGCCACCCCCTACCAGCGTGACCAGGACCGCTACACCGCGACCGGGGAGCGGCGCCGCCTGCTCTACCTCGAACTCGCCGAACCGCCGAAGGACCCGGCCGACCGCTACTTCGCCCGCGTCCTGGCCGGCGCCCCCGACCCGATGCTGCTGCGCGGGGCCCCGGAGCGGCCCGATCCCGCCGAACCGCCGCTCGACGTCGCCGAGCCCATCCGGGTCGTCACCCCGAGCAGCTCCGCCGACTGCGCCGGCCACGCGCTCATGCAGGAGCTGATCCCCGCCGCGGACGGCCTGCACTACCTGCTACCACTGCCCGAAGGCCTCGGCCCCGACGCGCCGGAGCTCTTCGGCTTCTACGTCTACGAGCTGAGGGTCGGTCACGACTGCTCGCGCTGGAGCACGGCAGCCGGGCGCTTCGGGCTCCCACTGCGGGTGGCCGGGGTACAGCACCCCGCACCGCAGCTGCGATGCACGGTCACCCGCACCGACGAGGAGGTCACCGTCACCGCCCTGCACGCAGCCTCGGTGGCCGACGGCACCGGAGTGCGCCCGTACCCGCCGGCCACCACGATCAGCGCGCTGCTCTACGCCCAGGTGCAGCAGGCCGATGGCCGGGACTGGCGCAACGTGCTGCTGGACTCCCGCCCGCACGCCGGCGGCCCTCCGGCCTGGAAGCACGAACCGTTCGATCCCCAGGTCCCGTCGAGCGTGCTGTCCTTCCCGAACGGCGAGATCCTCGCCAAGCTCGCCTTCCTCGGCCTGCCCCTGGACGCCTCGCTCAGCGTGGTCGCCGTCGAGGCCCTCCCGGAACCAGGCGGGCGGAACGAACTTCCGCCGCTTTCGCAGGGGTTGGGAAGCGTCCGGGTCCTGCGCACCTCGCCGCTCACCCCGGTGCCGGCCATCTGCCCCCCGCCGGTCGCACCGGTACCCGGGATCGAGGAGGGGCGATGACCTCGGCGTTCGGGAAGGACAGCCCGCTCACACCACCCTTCCCTGCCACCGGTACCCGATCGAACCCGGCGGCCATGTCCCACGCCCGCCGAGGTCGGCGACCGCGCGCAGCGTCGTCGACGAGCTGCTCGACGTTCCAGTCGGCGACGTCCAGCAGGAGGCCGTCGAGCGGGTCGCCGGCCGGCCGGGCACTGTCTGGATCAGGCCCCACCCGGTCTGCTCCTGTGACTGGGTTATCCAGTTGACGCCTCGCGGGGTGAACGGCTCTCCTGCTTCAATGCCTCAGCTCAGCTTCACAGAACCGGTAGGCGACGCCATGCTCGCCGACTGGCAACGCGTCCATAACGTGATCATCCCGACCGACGTCCTGTCACTCGACGAGGTGCGCGAGCGGGCCGGGCGCAACCACTTGGAGGTCGCGTACCTCGACGGCGAGCCGGTGGGCTGCACGACCGTACGCCCACCCGCCGGCGACAGCCCGTCCACCGCCACCGTCATTGCCCGGGTCCTCCCCGGACACCGCCGCCAGGGCTTCGGCGAGCAGCTCTACCAGCGCGCACTGGAGCATGCCCGCGCTCTGGGCGCCACCACCATCGAAACCGTCGTCCTGGCCTCCAACGAGGACGGCCTGCGGTTCGCCGAGGCTCACGGCTTCGGCGAGATCGACCGCTACGTCCTCCCGGGCGACACCATCGCCTACGTCGACCTGCGCCTCACCTGAAGAAGCCGGCAGAGCAGCGGCCCGGGTGACCAGTCGGCGGATTCCTGCTCGGCCTGCCGACGGTCGGCGAGCTCCCGCTTCCATCCCTTGGACGGCGGCCACGGCACGCCCCGGAGCGCGGGCGGCCTGGGCGGGCGCCGTGGTGGTCCCCCGGTGGGCCGGGCCGTGGGCGGTGGCCCGGCCCCGGCCGCCACGGGGTCGGGCTCGGCGAGGCCGTCCAGCGCGGCGGCCAGGACGGAACGGCGAGGGCAGCGCGGCGCCGGAGCGGGCACCGGCCGAGCAGCAGCCCGGCGGCCAGGTCGTGGTGCACCGGGCGGCGCCGGGTTCGGCCGCCTTCGCGTGACGGTGCGGGGTGCGGCGGTGTGTCGGCACGGGATCCGGCCGTCGCCGGATTCCATCCGCAGCAACGCCAAGTCCCCTTCGGGAACGAACTTCCTCCGTTGCCGGCCGGCGGCCCCGGCCGGCCAGAACGGTGCCGGGGATCAGGGGGTGTCGCCGGTCCGATCGTGCCGGCCGGTCGAGGGCGCCTGCGAGCGCCCGCCCCGATGCGTCCCGACAGGATGCGTCCCGACCCGGATGCGTCCCGACCGGATGCGTCCGGGCGGGCGCCGTGTCGTCGGCGCCCGCCCGGGGGACGTGCCGGAGTCGGGTCAGAACTCCAGCACCTCGCGGTCGAGCGGGTACTGCGCTCGGTGGGGGCCGTCGTACGGCGAGGGCGTGATCGGCAGGACGCCGGTCGGTTGCAGGCCCAGGTTGTCGTCCCAGATCCGGGGTTCGACCTGTCCGAGGACGCGGAACCGCCGGAAGGTGAACGGCGGGCTGTCGGTCGGGAAGAACTCGGCCGTGGTCATCACCTGGAAGTGCAGGTGCGGGGTGGTGGAGTTGCCGCTGTTGCCGATCAGCGCGAGGACCTGGCCGGGTTCGACGCAGTCGCCCTCCCGGACGTTGAGCGAGCCGGGCTCCAGGTGGCCGTAGAGCAGGTAGCGGCCCGGTGCGACTTCCAGGGTGATGTGGTTGCCGACGGTGTCCTCGATCGGTGGGATGGGCGGCGTGTGGGGCGGCGGGTTGTCCGGGATTCCGTCCTGGACCTCCACGACCCGGCCGCGGGCCGCGGCCGCGACCGGCTGGCGGTAGCTCAGGTAGCTGGTGAGCTGGGCCGGGTCGCCCTCCCAGGCCTGCCCCTGCTCGCCGACCCGGTACCAGTCGATCGCGAAGCGCTGCGGCACGTCGAAGCGGCCGTTGATCGGGGCGAGGCCGCGCCGGTGGTGGGTGTTGCCACAGCACGACTCGCTCGCGTACCAGGTGCCGGGGAGGACCGGCGGGTTCAGGTCCAAGGGCGCGGTGCGGGCGGTCGGGGTGGCCTGCACCGTCTCCTCGAAAGCGGAGGGGCCGGAGGCGGTCAGGATGGCACCCGAGAGATGGTGTTCGAGGACCTCGGGTACCGCCCGGCCGTGGTCGAGGGTCAGGTCGAGCCAGATGATCCACTGCTGGGAGCCCTGGATGACGGTCGGCGTCGGCGCCGGGGGCGGCGGGGTGTACGCGTCCGCACCGGGCAGGGGGTCACCCACCGGATTGGCGGCCTCGGCCAGCGCCTGCCCGCTCAGCGAGCCGATGACCTGCTGGGTGCGGGCGTCCTTGACGTCGACACGGTCGAGCCGCACCGGCGCGCTGCTGGACAGTGCGCTCGTGGTGAGCAGTTCGTACGAGAGGTGCGTCTTGCCGTCCGTGGCGTCGAACGGCGCCGGTTCGGTCATCACTGCCGCCGTCAGCGGCGTGAACTGCGTGCCGGGCGCCAGAGCGGCCGCGCCGGCCCCGTGTCCTGGTCCCGCCGAGGCCACCAGCATGCCGCCCGCGAGCACGGCTGCGGCGAGCCCGCGCAGTAGAGGGCCGCGACCGGTGCGGCGACGAGGGTCGTGCTCTGCCATCGTGCTCTTTCATTCGTCGGGTCCGGGGCCGTGAAGGCCCCGGCACGCCCCGCGCCGAGGCGCAGGCCCATGCAACCCGGAGGCGCACCGCTTCGGGCGGAGGCCACCGGAGCCAGGTGTCGAACTACACCCGTCCAGCCGCACGCGGGTTTGCGCCGCCGACCGGACCGAAGGCGCCCGCCACTGCGCCATCTGACGTCGTGTCGGAACCATGGGCACGGGCGGGCCCGAAAGACCCGGAACGCAGGCGGGCCGGCCGAACCCGCACGAGTGGGGCCGGAACCGGCGCGGGGTGGGGTCATCCGGCCGCGTCGAGGAGGGCCTGGAGCAGGCGCTGGGGGTCCTCGGCGAGTCGGTTGCAGACGTAGAGCCACCATTCCGTGCCGAAGACGACGTACTCGCGGGTGGGATGGCCACGCTCGGCCATGGCGTCGAGGCGGTCGGGCCCGAGGCCGAGGAGGGTTTCGAACTCCCAGGGGGCGCAGTCGTGGCCCTTCCCGCCGAGGTGGTGGTCGATGCGGTCGATCAGCTCCCGGTCGTGGGTGGCGAAGGAGCACAGGTGGCCCGAGTCGGCCAGCTGTTGCGCGTACTCCAGGTAGGCGGTGGTCAGGGCCGGGGCCTCACGCGGGTGGGCGATGGTCCCGGGTTCGAGGAAGGCGCCCTTGACCAGGCGGATGCGGCCGGGACGGGTGAGCAGTTCCGGCAGGTCGTCCGCGGTGCGGTGCAGGCGCGCCTGGACGGTGATGCCCACGTGGTCGAACTGCTCGCACAGCTCGCGGTGCAGGGCCAGCACCGCGTCGGTGCGGTCGGAGCCTTCGGCCGAGATCATCATCTCGCGCCCGGTGGCGGCGGTGGCCCGGGCGATCAGGGAGGCGTTGGCCAGGGCGAGCTCCGCGTCGACGGCGAGGCCGATGTGCGACAGGTCGAGGGAGATCGAGCACTCGGGCGGCAGCAGCCGGGCGGCGGCGAGGAACGTGTCGGTCTCCTCGACGGCGCGCTGCGGGTCGCGGCAGCTCTCGCCCATGTACTCGACGTTCACCCGGTGGCCGGCGGTCAGGATCAGCTGCGCGCGCTCCAGGGCGTCGGCGAGGGTTTCGCCGGCCACGTACCGCCGGGCGACCTTGCGGGCCAAGGAGCCCAGCACGGGGTCGCCGGGGATGCGCCACTTCAGGTCCTCGTCGAGCGCGAGTGCGCGCAGGACCTGCGCCGCCTGCGACGAGAGGGCGGCGCCTGAGGCGGGGGTGTGCGTGGTCATGGGGTGCCTCGCTGTTCGCGCGGTTGGAGGGGGGAACGTCTGCGAGCCTTCCAGGACGGAGCACCCGCCGGCAGTGGCAGAAACGACGGGTAGGCTGAAATTCCTGCCACCGTCGTGAGGGGAGAACGGGAGCCGATGCTCCGCGATGTCGCCGTCCTGGCCCTCCAGGGCGCCCACGCCTTCGAGCTGGGCGTGTTCTGCGAGGTCTTCGGCATCGACCGCAGCGACGATGCGCTCCCCGTCTACGACTTCGCCCTCGTCTCGGGAACCGGCAACAGCGTGCCGACGCGGCACGGCTTCGAGGTGCGGACCCGGCACGGCCTGGAACGGCTGGCCTCGGCGGACCTCATCTGCGTTCCGGCCTACGACCCGCACGTGCGGCAACCGGACGACCTGGTCGAGGAACTGCGGGCCGCCGTGGAGCGCGGCGCCCGCGTCCTGAGCATCTGCACCGGGGCCTTCCTGCTCGGCGATGCCGGGCTGCTGGACGGGCGGCGCTGCACCACCCACTGGCGGTACGCCGACGAACTCGCCCGCCGCCACCCGCGCGCCCGGGTCGAGTCGGACGTGCTCTACGTCGACGAGGACCCGGTCATCACCGGTGCCGGCACCGCCGCCGGCGTCGACACCTGCCTCCACCTCGTCCGCAAGGAACACGGCAGCACCGTCGCCAACGCGATCGCCCGCCGCATGGTCGCGCCCCCGCACCGCGACGGCGGCCAGCGCCAGTACCGCGAACGCCCCCTCCCCCAGGACGGGACCGGATCCCTCGCCCCCGTCCTGACCTGGATCGAAGCCAACCTCGACCAGGACCTGACGGTCGAGGCCATGGCCCGCCACGCCCATCTCTCCCCGCGGACCTTCGCCCGGCACTTCCAACGGGAGACCGGGACGACCCCGCTGCAATGGCTCACCGGGCAGCGCGTCCTGCTCGCCCGGCACCGCCTGGAGACCACGGACGAGCCGGTGGCCGTCGTCGCCCACCGCACGGGCTTCGGCAGCGTCGACAACCTCCGCCACCATTTCGCCCGCCGCCTCGGCACGACGCCGCAGGCCTACCGGCGCACCTTCGGAGGCCCGCCCGGCAGCGGATGACCCACCCGGGTCCACGGCTCCACAGGGGCCGCGGAGTGCTGTCGCCAGCGCGGTGCGCGGGGTGCCGGAGTACTGTCGCCGGCGCGGTGCGCGGGGTGTCGCGGCCGGGAGACGGCTGTTCGGCGTTCGCCCCCGCGGGCAGGGCGGCGGGTGGGACACCGCTCCTGCTCGGCCTGGCCGGCTCCGGCGTCGCGGGCCGCTTAGCGCCGCCGGGCCACCGAGCCGAGCATCTTCCGGGTGATCCTGCGCCATCGCGGAGACCCCCTCGCCCTCGTCCACATCCACGTCCACGGGCGGCGCGGCCCACCGTCCCGGGCCGGTGCGGCGGGCGGCGGGACGGCGGGCGTCAGGCCGGCGGGGGCGGGACGGCGACCGGGGAGAAGGCGCCGGGGAGGAGGAGGCGGGGCGTGCCGGTGCCGTCGGCGGGGGTGGCCCAGACGTCGGTGGCCTTGCCCGCCCGGGCCGGGAGGGCGTAGGCGAGGGTGGCGTCGTCGAGCCAGGCGGCCTGGTCGTCGACGCTGCGGGTCTCGGCCAGCGGGTGTTCGTGGAGGTCGGCCAGGTCGAGGACGTGGAGGCGCCAGGGCGCGGCGGGATCGGCGGAGACCTTCTTCTTGAAGGCGATCCGGGTGCCGTCCGGGGAGAGCGAGGGGCATTCCACGTTCTCCCGCAGGGTGCGGGCCGACCAGGCCTTGAGGTCGCCCTCGACCAGGTGGGTGCGGCCGGCGGTGGAGACGGTGGCGTAGAAGCGGTTGTCGTCGGCGGCGAAGTTGACGCCCCAGTAGTTGACGTCGGCGGCGTGGTGGCGGGTGCCACCGATCGTCAGCGGGATCTCCTCGACGGACTTGATCAGGTAGCCGGTGCGCAGGTCGAGGATCGACGTGCGGGTGGAGAAGCGGTCCGCCGCGTAGGAGTCGCCGACGGCGAAGGTGGTCCAGGAGAGCACCTGGCCGGAGGGCGAGACCCGGGCCCGGTTGGGGATCCCGGGGACGATCACCGACCGGAGCTCGGTGAACCGCCGGTCGTAGACCACCGCCTGGGTCCGGGCGGGGGTGCCCGGGAGGGCACGCAGGCACAGGGCGCGGTCCCCCGCGGCGTAGAAGCGGGCGCAGGACGGGCCGCCGGGCTCGCCGCCCGGGCTGCGGGCGACGCGGCCGGTGGCGGTGTCACGGTAGTAGAGACCGGGCTGATCGAGCGTGAACGAGGCGTCCGCGGCCGCGAGTTGTGGTACGCCGTCGCGTTGGCGGGCGTGCACCACGTAGCCGAGGGAGCCGCCCAGGAGGACGAGGGCGGCGAGGACGAGCAGGACCGTTCGCGACTTCATCGGCGCGCCTTCCTTCCCGGGAGGATCCGCCAGGCGGCGGTGAGTGCGGTGGCCAGGGCGAGGGCGGCCGCGACGAGGGCCGGGCGCGGCCCCCACCACGTCCAGGCCGCGCCGAACCCGGCCGCGCCGACCAGGCGGGCCAGGGCCTGTCCGGTCTGCAGGACGGCGAGGCCGCTCGCCCGCCCGGCAGCCGGGAGCGCGGGCGCCGCCAGCGCCATCAGCACGCCGTCGGTGGCGGCGTAGAAGACGCCGAGGAGGACCAGGACCAGCACGGCGGCCGGCAGGCCCGACGGGGCCAGGAGCGTCAGGTAGGCGGCGAGCAGCGCGCCGTGGCCGAGGAGGAACGGGATCCGGCGTCCGGCGCGGTCCGCGATCCGCCCGGCGGGGACGGCGAGCAGCAGGTAGCAGGCCGCCGCGCCGAGGGGCAGCAGGGGGAAGAGCGCGGCCGACAGGTCGAGGCCGCGTTGGAGCAGGAGGTAGAGGAAGGAGTCGCCGACGGTCGCGGCGCCCAGCAGCGCGGCGGCCGCGACCACCCGCCGGAAGGCGGGGTCTGCAGTCGGCCGGGCGGCCGTGCCGGTCGGACCGGGTGCGGCGTTCGGGCCGGTCGGGCCGGGTCCGGCGTTCGGGCCGGGTGCGGCCTTCGGCCCCGCGGCCGGGAGCGGGGACGGGACCGGGCGGGTCGATGCGGCCCGTGGCGGCGGCGCCGAGGGGTCGGCCGGGACGAAGAGGCCCAGCACCACGACACCGAGCAGGCCGGTGGCGAAGCTGACCACGAACACCGCGTCGTACGCGTCCGCGGTCGCCCACAGCACCACGAAGGCGACCAGCGGGCCGAGCAGTGCCCCGGTCGTGTCCATCGCCCGGTGCACGCCGAACGCCCGGCCGAGGGTCTCCGGCGGTGCGCTGAGCGTGATCATCGCGTCCCGGGGTGCGGTGCGCACACCCTTGCCGAGCCGGTCCGCGGCCAGCGCGGCGGCGATGCCGCCGGCGGCCCCGCCGGCCATCAGCAGCCCCAGCCGGGAGAGTGCCGACAGCAGGTAGCCGGCCCCGGCGACGGTCCGGTGCCGGCCGGAGCCGCGATCGGCGAGCCGCCCGCCGAGGAGCCGGACCAGTGCCGTGGCTCCGTTGAACAGTCCGTCGAGGAAGCCGAACTGGAGGGGTGAGAGGCCGAGGCCCAGGACCAGGTAGAGCGGCAGCACGGCGGTGACCATCTCCGAGGAGACGTCCGTGACCAGGCTGACCGCACCGAGCGCGACGACCGTGCCCGGGATGCGCCGCCCCACCCCGGCCGGGCGGGGCGGCGCGTCCGGACGACGGCCCGTGGTGGCCAGGTACATCATCAGTGACAGCTGTAGGTCGGGCTGGTGTCCTTGGCCTTGCCGTCCGTCCCGACGAAGCTCCAGCCGTACCCGGAGTCGGTGAGGTCCAGCTTCAGCACGCCGTAGTCGCCGCTGATCCGCTTCTGGCTGTTCGGCTGGACCTGTTCGATCGGGTACGGCTCGGCGCCGCCCATCCCGCCGACGATCTCGACGATCCCGTCGGCGGTGGCCTTCCCGTCCGGGTCCTGCGGGGCGAACCGCTCGTAGTGGTGGTCGTGCCCGTTGAGCACCAGGTCCGCCCGGGCGTCGTAGAGGATCCGCCACACCGGCCGGGAGACCGGGTCGTTGCCGTGCCCGCCGGAGGAGTACAGCGGGTGGTGCCAGTAGGCGGCGACGCACTTGCGGGTGTTGGCCGCGAGGTCGGCCTTGAGCCAGTCGATCTGGGCGCTCTGGTCGAAGGCGTTGGAGTCGAGGGCGACGAAGTGCCAGTTCCCCTCGTCGAAGCTGTACCAGCTCTTGCCCTGCGGGTAGGCGATGCTGCCGAAGTACGCCTTGTACCCGGAGAGCGAGCCGGCCGGGTCGTAGGTCTCGTGGTTGCCGGGGACGGGGTGGGTCTTCGCCTTGAACGCGCCCCAGCTCTTGTCGTAGTAGGCGCGGAAGTCCGACAGCCGGGCGTCGTCGTACTGGTTGTCACCCATCGTCAGGTAGAACTTCGGGTCGATCTTCCGGGCGAGGGCGGCGGTCTTCGGGTGCGCGCAGGCGCTGTCCGAGGCGGTGCACTGCGCCGCGATGTCACCGGCCGCGACGACGGTGAACGCCCCGCCCGGGGCCGTCCCGGTCGGCGACGGCGTGGCGGTCGGTGACGGCGTGGCGGTCGGCGAGGGCGTGGTGCCCGTGACGCCGTAGACCTCCAGCTCGAACAGCGAGTACCCGTAGGACGTGCCGCGGGCCGTGCCGTACATCCGGACGTACCGGCCCTTGCCGGTCAGCCCGGTCCAGTCGTCCGTGCCGCCGTTGCCGGCCGCCTCCTCGGCGACGGCGGTCCAGGCCGCCCCGTCCGCCGACACCTCCAGCCGGTACGCCTTCGCGTACGCGGCCTCCCAGGAGAGCTTGATCCGCGAGACGGTGGCGTTCGCCCCGAGGTCGACCCGCAGCCACTGCGGGTCCTTCCCCTCCGCGCTCGCCCACCGGGTACCGGTGTCCCCGTCGAACGCCTTGCCCGCCGCGTAGGACGAGCCCTCCGTGGACGAGGCCGTGGCTGCCTTGCCCCGCGAGAGCAGCGGATCGGCCGCCGCTCCCGCCCGCCCGGACCAGCCGAGCAACAGTCCGCCGACCAGCACGAGCACCGCGGCGAAGACTCCGATGTGAACAGGCCTTACCGAGACTTGGGGACGCATCCCTGAACTCCCTGACCTCGAACGACGGCGAGAGCTGGACTCCGGCGGGGCCCGCACGCGATCCCCGCCGGTCGAGCGGTGGTTCCCTCACCACCGCGGCGGCCGGGTCAGAGCTCTCGCTGAGCGCGTCACGCCCCGATCGAGGGGGCGCCGCGCCAAGCCGCCGCCGAGAGCCTAGTAAAAAGTAAAGTTTCCTGACAATAGTCCGGGGGTGCCGAATCCCGCGCGGATCGACGGGCACCGGCCTACGGGCATCCCGGGGCGGCGACCCGTAAATACCCCCAGGGGTACAGTGGCGACAGATGCACGAGGTCGACCGGCGCACCCGCGGCCCGACCTGTCCCGTCGGCCGGGGAGGGCGGATACGCTGCCGTCATGGCCGAGCCGCGAACGTACGATCCCGCCGAGGTCCGGGCAGCGCTGGCCGGGCAGACCGAGCTGCTGCGCGACACGGTGCGCGCGTTGTGCGCGGCGCCCGGTGCGGAGCGAGCGCTCGCCGGGCCGACCCGGCTGGGGGGCTGGACGGTACGGGAGTTGGTGGCGCACCTCGCGATCGTGCTGGAGTGGCTGCCACAGCACCTGGACCAGCCGGTGCCGGAGGGCCGGCCGGTGAGCCTGGTGGAGTGGACCGAAGGGACGCGGCGGTTGAGCGCCACCGTCGACACGGTGGCGCGCGAGCACGCCGCGGGCGCGTTCGCCGGCACCCCGCAGGAGGTGGCGAGCGCCTTCGACCGGGCGGCCGACGCGCTGCTGGCCGCCCTGGATCGGCCGGAACCCGGCGAGCCGAAGCGGCTGTTCGCCATGCGGTTCGGCCCGATGCTGTTGAGCGACTTCCTGGTGACCCGACTGGTGGAGACCGTCGTGCACGGCGACGACCTGGCGGTGGCGCTCGGGCTGGACCTGCCGCACGGGCGGCAGGCGGTGGCCGCGGTGGTGGGCCTGCTGGCCGACGCCTTCGCGGCGCAGGTGCCGGGCAGCTCGGTGGAGTTGCGGATCCCGCCGTACGCCGTGGTGCAGGCCGTGCCGGGGCCGAGGCACACCCGTGGGGCGGCGCCGCACGTGGTGGAGACCGACCCGCTGACCTGGATCCGCCTGGCGACCGGCCGGACCGACTGGGCCTCGGCCGTCGAAGCCGCGACGGTCCGGGCGAGCGGGGAGCGCAGCGACCTGGCGGCGTACCTGCCGCTGCTCGGATGAACACCCTGGAGCGGACGGCGGTGGCCGCCTTGGCGGACGGGTGCCGCCCACGGCGCGCCGGCAGGCCGCGCTGAGCCCACAAGGTTGCGGGTGGGAGTGCGACGCGATGCGTTGCACCCCTGAGCTGCACCGGCCGGTGGGCCGGCCGGCGTGGACTCCGCATCGTGCCGGGCCCACCGGCGACAGGTCGCCCTACGCTCCGGAGCAGATCCGGTCGGCCTGCCCTCAGCAGCCGCTCATCGAGTTGTAGTACCCCTCGATGTACTTCCCGTTCACATAGATCCCGTAGAGGCCGGACGTCGTGTCGCGATGGAAGACCGAGGACGTCCTGGCGTCGCCGTTGTACCGGACGAAGTACGCCCAGGGCCCGGTGTCCTCGACGGAGGAGAGCCAAGTGGAGGCCTTGCCGAACGTCTTGTTACCGACGACACCGTCAGCCTCCGACGCTCCCAGATACTTCGTCTGCCACTGCCGGGTTGCCTCCGCCGTCTTGGGCCCGAACCTGCAGTCGATGTCCGACTCGTCGAGGAACCCGTCCATGTAGAGCACGGCCTGCCAGATGCCCGTCGCACCGCTGTTGGCGTGCTGGCTCATGGAGAGGAGACCTTCGTCGGACCAGTCGTCGGTGACGTCTCCGAAGCCGTTGATGTAGCCCTGAGTGGTGGCGGCTCGCGCGGTCGTGGTGGTCGTGACGATGCTTCCCAGCACCAGCGCGGCAGCAGCGACCGCCACCGCCTTGCGCTTGAACCCCTTCATGACCTTCTCGGCCCTCTCGGTGTCAGTCCGTCTGGCGTCGACGGCGGATGCGCCGATGGACGGCCCCCGCCGGTGAGTTGTCGAGGCGATCCCCCGTGACGGAAACGGCGTTCCCCCGTACGGCAACCCGCACCGTCTCGCCTCGTGACGCACCGTCTCGTCTCGCCTCGCGGACCATGTTCCTCGAGCGAGACGATCACGTCAAGACGGTACGTGACGTCTCGTGGAATAATCCGGACCATGCCACCAGCCCCGAATCCGGACCTCCGCAACCAGCGCGCCCACCGCGCCATCCTCGACGCCGCCCTCGAGATCGCCGTCCGCGACGGCTACGCCCGGGTCACCGTCGAGGGCATCGCCCACACCGCCGGAGTCGGGAAACAGACCATCTACCGCTGGTGGCCCAGCAGGGCCGCCGTCGTCCTCGAAGCCCTCAACGACCGCACCGGGCCCTTCTCCGGCGTCCCGGACACCGGCGACATCACCGCCGACATCACCGCCGCCGCACAAGGAGTCATCCAGGCCCTCGGCACCGAACTCGGAGTCATCTGGCGCGGCCTGGTCGCCGACGCCCAGAGCGACCCCCGACTCGCCGAAGACCTCCTCACCGACTTCCTCGAACCCCGCAACAAGGCCTGGCAGGACCGCCTCGACCAAGCCGTCACAGCCGGCGAACTACGCACCGACGTCCCGACCCGAACCATGGTCGAACTCCTCTTCGGCCCCGTCTACTACCGCCTCCTGCTCGGCACCGGCCCACTCGACCCGGACGACACCGCCGCCCGCATCGACTACCTCCTCAACGGCCTCAGGCAGCGCTGACACGGGAACAGGGCAACGGCGACGGCTCCCTCACCAGTGACGACCTGCCTGCCTCAGGGGTCGCCTTCTTCACCGACCCCGACCCCCGCCCCGACACGGACCGGGTCCTCACCGTCCTCCGACGGCCCACGCACACCCGCGGTCGGGCCGCCGGCCGCCCTCCTGGTCCGATCCCCCTCGGAGTCGTTCGGGCAGGAGGACGGGTGCCGGTGCTACGACCGGCACCCGAAGTGACGCAGGACCGGGCGGGTCACGGGCCGCTCGGGCCGTGGCCGGGTCAGGCCAGCGCGGCCTCGACCAGGTCGGCCGCCCTGGCTGCGCCGCCACCCGCACGGACCTGCGCGGAGAGCTCCGCCAGGCGGTCCGCCACCTTCTGGTCGGCGGTCAGCTCCAGCACGGCGGCGCGCAGCGCGGCGGGTGTGGCGTCGGCGGTGTCCAGGCGGCGGGCGACGCCGAGTTCGACCAGTCGGTCGGCGTTCTCGAACTGGTCCGCGGCCTGCGGCACCGCGATCATGGGCACCCCGCAGTAGAGGCCCTCGCTGCATCCGCCCATCCCGGCGTGGGTGACGAACGCGTCGGCCTGCTGCAGCACCGCGAACTGCGGCACCCACGGGTGGACCTCGACGTTGGCCGGAATCGGCCCCAGCTCCGCCGGGTCGGTCGCCTTGCCGACCTGGAGCACGACGTGCCAGCCGGGCAGGCCGCCGAAGGCCTCCACGCAGGCGCGGTAGAACTCGGGTTGGTGCGTGAAGGCGGAGCCGAGGGAGACCAGCAGCACCTTCTCGGCGCCCTCCGGGCGGGTCCAACCCCCCTGCTGTGCGCGGTCGTCGAGGCAGGGGCCGGCGAACGAGTAGACCTCGGGATCGATCTGCTCGATGCTCGGCTGGAGGGCCTGGGGGACGAGGACGAGGGCGCGGTCCGGCTTGAGCATGAAGGAGAACAGGTCGCGGGGCGGCACCCCGTTGTCGGCCAGCCACCGGGTGAACCGCTCCGGGATGCCCTCGGCCTTGATGACTTCCGCGGCCGCCCGGAACGGCTCCGCCGGTTCGCCCCCGGGGGCGACCCTGGACGGTGAGATCAGCATCGACGGAACGCCCCAGCCGTCGGCCAGGGCCCGTCCCGCGTACGCCATGAAGTCGTACAGGACGAGGTCGGGCCGGTCGTCGTGGAACGCCTCCCGCATCCGGGGCAGCATCGCCTGTGCCTCCCCGAAGATCATGCCGTGCACGCGGTCCTGGATGGCGGGGTCGACCGCCCCCTGGAGCGCGGTCATGCCCGTCTCGTGGGGGACGAATCGAGCACCCGTCGACTCGATCTGTTCGGCGAACGACGGATCGTTGACGTAACTGACCCGGTGGCCGCGGGCGACCAGCTCCCGGATCACCTCCAGGCTGGGGTTCACGTGGCCGTGCGCCGGGACGTTCACCATGGCGATGTGTGCTGGGCGGGACATGTCAGGCCTCTCGTCGTATGCCATCGAGGGTGCTACACGAACTGATCTGATTCTTCGTCAAATTACCTTGTGCGGTGAAATATGAAGGGTGGAGGGCGAACCTTCAGGCCAGTGGGTGACCGTACGTACGCCGTGGTCTCGCTGACCGGCTCGATCCCGCGGTTTGCCGGCGGCCTCGAATCCTTCGCGGGTGCTGCCTGGGGCGTCCGTTGTCGCGGTCCACAGCGGGCCGGGGGCACTCAGTCCCCCGCCGGTGTCCAGTGCCCCGCCGGTGTCCAGTGCCCCGCGAGGTGGGCGGTGGTGCGATGGGCGGTGGTGGTGAGGAGGGCGGCTGCCGCGAGGCCGCTTCGTCCGGTCCTCGCGCGGTTGGTGCCGGGGGCGGGCCTCGGCGGCGGGCAGCTGTGCGCGTGGAACTGCCCGGAGACCGACGTCTGGTCAGATCCGCAACGCGGCGCCGCCGTTGCCCCCACCGCGGCACCGCGTCGCGCCCCGTGGTCCAGCGTGACCGGAAAGCGGCCCGCGGGACGGGCGCACGCGCAACGGCTGGTATGACTGAGGCATGCAGGAAGAGACGGCACGATCCGCGATCGACACGTTCATCTCCGCGTTCAACGCCTCGAACGACGACTATGTGACGGCCCTGCTCTCCCAGGCCCTGACCTCGGACGTGGTCTTCTGGGGGCCGTTGGGTCGCAGTGAAGGGATCGCGGCGGTGGAGCGGTTCGTGCTGGACATCCGGCGCCACCCGGCGGGGACCGGCACGATGGCACGCTGCTCGGCGGTGGACATGCCGGACGAGTGGGCCCGGTACCGGTGGGTCTTCACCACGCCGGACGGAGGCCCCCGCCTGGCGGGAACGGACGTCGTCCATCTCCGGCGCAGCCTCATCGACCAGATCATCGTCTTCGCGGGCGAGCTCGAGCCCGCCACCCCCTGAGTCGTCCCCCGGCCGCCGTCCCCCACGGGACGGCGGCCGCGACACCCCACCACCACGGGCCTGGCCGACTGCACACCTCCATCCAGAGGAACTGTCACCGGGCACGTCACGCGAACTGCCGCATGAGGGTAGGGCTCGACAAGGGCTCAGGCGCGGGCAGCGCGCGGGCACAACGGTCGGAGGGCATCAGCATGGGGTCCGTCTTCGCCACACGGCAGCCAACGCAGCGCATCACCGTGGCGTTCACCGCCCTGGCGCTCTGGGCCGGGTGTCCTGGCATCACGGCTGCCGCCCCGGCCCCGGCCCAGCAAGTCCCGCCGGTGGTATGGGAAGACTGCCCACAGGACGCCCTCACGGGCCTGCCGAAGGACGTCGACCCCGCTCTGATGCGCTGCGCGACCTACGCCGTCCCGCTGGACCACGCTCACCCCGAAGGCGACACGGTGCCATTGGCCCTGATGAAGCGCAGCGCCAGCGATCCGGGGAAGCGGATCGGTTCGATCCTCACGAACTTCGGCGGTCCGGGCGCCGCCGGCTGGGGCGCTCCCGTCGTCGCGGAGTTCTTCCTCTCCCCCGCCGTCCTGGAGCGCTTCGACATGGTGGCGTTCGACCCGCGCGGGGTCGGCCGCAGCATGCCGCTGCGCTGCTACACCTCCCAGCAGCAGTTCGACGCGGTCGACGCCAAGCTGATGCGCGACCCGGTCACCCCGCAGCAGCTCACGGACGAGGCCGACGCCCTGCGCACCCAGGGCGAGCTGTGCCGCGACAACGCCGGGCCGCTGCTCTCCCACATGTCCACGGCCGTCGTGGCGCGGGACCTGGACCTGCTGCGCCAGGCGGTCGGCGACGAGAAGCTGACCTACTTCGGAGTCTCCTACGGGACGTTCCTCGGCGACACCTACGCGAACATGTTCCCGGACAGGGTCCGCGCGATCGTCAACACAGGCAACGCCGACCCCGCCCTGCGCTCCTCGGACGGAACGCGCTACGAGCACGACCGCGCGCTCAACTACGAGGAGGTGCTGGGCGCGGTGCTCCAGCGCTGCAAGGACGCCAGCTCGTCGGCCTGCCCCTTCGGGGACGGGGATCCCCGGGGCAAGTTCGACGCGATCCGCGACTACCTGCGCAGCCACGCCGAGTCGGCCGTCACGACCGCCGACGGCCTGAGCGTGACGCTCAACTCCTTCGTCAACGACCTCTACGCGAGCCTGCCCGACGCCGGCAGCTACGGTGCGCTCGCCAAGCGCTGGCAGTCCCTCTACGACGCCCTACCCGCCGGCGGCGGTGCCGGCCCCGCCCGCCCGCGCACCGCCGACACCCCGTTCACCGGCAACAACGCCAACCCCGCGGTCAACTGCAGCGACATGCCCTATCCCCGCGACGTGGAGCGTCTCCCCGACCTGGCCTCGCAGTGGGAGCAGGAGGCCCCGACCTTCGGCCGCCCCCAGGTCTTCAACGGCCTCAACCAGTGCTCCACCTGGCCCTACACACCCGGCGAGGGCGACGACGTCTTCCGCGGTCCCTGGGACCGCTACACCGGCGCCGCACCGATCCTGCTGGTCAACGCCCTCCACGACCCCGCCACCCCGTACTCCTACGCGCAGGCCGCGGTCCGCGAACTCGGTCCCGCCGCCCGCCTGCTCACTGTCGACGCATTCGGACACGGCTCCGTCTCCCCTGCGGAGAGCGCCTGCGTCACCGGCCACATCACCACCTACCTCCTCAGCACCACCCCGCCCGACGACGGCACCACCTGCACCGACCTGCGCCAGCCCTTCACCCCCTGAAACGAAGTCGCCCGGTCCGTGGCCATGCGTGGCCGTCCTGAGCGCCTCGCCTGACGCCGGCTGAGTTGACCCCAGGGCGGCCGCCGCGGCGTCGGTCGCCCGGCTGACCGGCCGGTGCGCGAGCGGGACGGCTGCACGGCTCGGACGGGCGTCAGTGCAGGGCGGCCGCCTTGCGCAGCAGCACCGCCCGCTCGCGGGCGTTGCGGCACAGACGGGCGGCGAGTTCCAGTTCGGCCCGGGCCTCGGAGGTGCGGCCGAGGCGGACCAGCAGCTCGCCGCGCACGCTCGGGAGCAGGTGCGAGCCTGCCAGACGGCCGGAGGCGAGCAGGTCGTCGACCAGGGACAGTGCCTCGTCCGGTCCGCTCGCCATCGCGACGGCCACGGCCCGGTTGAGCTCGACGACGGGTGACGGGGCCACGCGGCCGAGCGCCTCGTACAGGAGGACGATGCGTTCCCAGTCGGTCTCCTGCACCGAGGGCGCCGTCGCGTGGCACGCGGCGATGGCCGCCTGCAGACCGTACGGTCCGAGGCCCCGCCCCAGGGTGGAGGCCCGGCCGAGCACGGCCAGGCCGCGACGGATGGCGGAGCGGTCCCACCGGCGGCGGTCCTGGTCCTCCAGCAGTACCGCCTCGCCGTCGGGCCCGGTGCGCGCCGGGAAGCGCGCGGCGGTGAGCTCGAACAGCGCGAGCTGGCCGTGCACCTCCGGCTCGCCCGGCAGCAGGGCGGCCAGCGTCCGGGCCAACCGCACGGCCTCGTACGCGAGGTCCGGGCGCAGCAGGTGGTCTCCGGCGGTCGCCGTGGAGCCTTCGGTGAAGATCACGTACAGGACGCTGAGGACCGCGCCGAGGCGTGCCGGTCGTTCCTCGGGCGGCGGGAGTTCGAACGGCACGTGGGCGGCGGCGATCGTCTTCTTCGCGCGGGTGATCCTGGCCTGGACGGTCGGGGTGGGCAGGAGGAACGCGCGGGCGATCTCCTCGCTGGACAGGCCGCCCACCACGCGGAGCGTGAGGGCCACCCGGGCCTCGGGCGAGAGCACCGGGTGGCAGGCGGTGAACATGAGGGCGAGGACGTCGTCGTCGACGCGGTCGGGGTCCCAGGGCGGGTCGTCCGGCCGACCGGGTGCGGTCTGCGCGCCGGAGCTGAACTCGCCCTCGGCCAGTGGCCCTGCGAGCAGGGCGTACCGTTCCTCGAGTGCCGATCCGCGGCGGAAGGCGTCGATGGCCCGCCGCCGGGCGGTCGCGAGGAGCCAGCCCACCGGGCTGGCCGGCGCACCGTTTGCCGAC
This sequence comes from Kitasatospora sp. NPDC051702, assembly GCF_040681575.1. Taxonomy (NCBI): domain Bacteria; kingdom Bacillati; phylum Actinomycetota; class Actinomycetes; order Kitasatosporales; family Streptomycetaceae; genus Kitasatospora; species Kitasatospora sp. NPDC051702. The sequence continues at coordinate 149,468 of NZ_JBFAZB010000009.1, read as the reverse complement.
CAGGAGACGAGTGCCTCGGCCAGAGCCTCCTGCGCGACGTCCTCGGCGAGCGCGAAGTCCCCGGTGTAGCGGGCCAGGGCGCCGACGATCCGCGCGGACTCGATCCGCCAGACGGCCTCGACGGCCCGCCGAGCCGACTCGGGGCTCGGCGGGCCGTCGGGGGCCGGGGTCGTCACAGCTGGCCGGTCCGCTCGCGCCACGCCCGCTCCTTGACGATCCACTCGTTGTCCTGCGGGAACTCGTCGATGCCCGGCACGCGGCGCACCTCGCACTTGGAGCCGGCGACGGCCGGGAGGCGCTTGGCCCACTCGACCGCTTCCTCCTTCGAGGCGACGTCGATCAGGTAGAAGCCGCCGAAGAGCTCCTTGGTCTCGCCGTACGGGCCGTCGGTGACGACGGGGGTCTCGCCGCTGTAGTCGACGACCACTCCCTGGGAGGGGTCGTCGAGTCCTTCCGCGGCGACGAGGACCCCCGCCCGGATCAGCTCCTCGTTGAAGCGGCCGACCGTCTCCAGCATCTCCTCGAACGGCGTGGTCATCATCTTCGCGACGGACTCGTCCGTGCCCCGCATGATCAGCATGTACTTCGCCATCGTCCATCTCCTTGGTCAGGGGTCGTCTCCTCGACCCTCTCAGTCCTAGGTCGAACGGCGCGGCCGCCGATCGACGCGGCGGAGGGAAATCTTTTCAGGCCGCACCGGGTGCGGGCCGGGCGGCTCGCCTACCGCTCGGCTTCGTCCGATCGGTCCGGTCGTCACGGTGCCGAGATCAGTCCGGGCCCCGGAGGCGGGGAGCCGCCGACGCGAACGCCGCTCGTGACCCGCAGGAACTCCAGCTTCTCCGCGTCGGCGGAACCCGCGGCCACGGTGTAGACGACGAGACGGACGTCGCTGCCCGGGACGGTGAGCACGTCGCAGTCGCACGTCACGTCGCCGACCTGGGGGTGCACGACGGTCTTGCGGGCCGAGATGTGCCGACCGACCGCGCCCTCGTCCCACAGGCGGGCGAACTCCGCACTGGTGGAACGCAGTTCCTCCACGAGGTCGACCAGTCCACGGCTGTGGGGATACGTGACCAGGGCCGCACGCAGATCGGCGACGAGGGCGGAGCGCAGGGTGTCGCCGTCCTGCTGCACGGGCCAGGCGGCGAGCCTTCCGGGCCCCGACGCGAAGACCGCCCGCACCAGGTTCCGCTCGGTGTGCGTCCGTCCGCTGGGGTCGCCCAACAGCGCCGCCCATGCGGGAGTCCAGGACAGCAGGGTCCAGTCGGCGCTGAACACCCCCACGGGGAACTCCCCGAGGCGGGCCAGCATCCGCTGGACCCCCGCCGGGACGTGCGTGGAGATCGTCCCCTCGTGCGGGGGCAGGAGGCCGGCCAGCCGGTAGGCGTGATCGCGCTCCTCGGGTTCCAACTGCAGGGCCCTGGCCAGGCTTGCGACGACCTGCGCCGAAGGGTTCGTGGCGCGCCCCTGTTCCAGGCGCACCACGTAGTCGACCGAGAGCCCGGCGAGCTCGGCCAGCTCCTCGCGCCGCAGCCCCGCCGCGCGCCGTCCGGGCCGCGCGGTCCGCCCGATGTCCACGGGAGAAAGGCGGTCGCGCCAGCGGCGCAGTGCCGTGCCAAGTGTCTCGTCCACCCGGCCATTGTGTCCGCCGGCCGGCCCCTGTGCCTGGTACCGGCAGTCCTACTGTCGCGGAGGGCACTGGCTCTCCTCCCGCCGTCGGCCGAGAGTGGACGCATGACGACCACATTCATCACAGGTGCCAACAAGTCCCTCGGGTACGAGACCGCCCGCCGACTGGTCGAAGCGGGCCACACCGTCATCGTCGGTGCGCGCGATCCCCGGCGCGGCCGGGCGGCCGCCGACGCGCTCGGTGCCCGGTTCGTGCAGATCGACGTGACCGACGACGCGTCCGTGGCCGCGGCCGTCGCCGACGTCAGGGCTCACGAGGGAAGCATCGACGTCCTGATCAACAACGCGGGAATCCTCGGCACCTCCAACGCCGCCGACCAGATCACGGCCGCGGACGCCAGCGCGGTGTTCGAGGTCAATGTCGTGGGGATCGTCCGCGTCACCCACGCGTTCCTGCCCCTCCTGCGGATGTCCGCGAACCCGGTCATCGTCAACGTGTCGAGCGGCATGGGCTCCTTCGCGGCCACCCATGACACCGAGCGTGTCGAGGGCCGGTTCGTCGCGCCGCTCTATACGGCGTCGAAGGCCGCGGTGACCATGCTGACCACGCAGTACGCGAAGTCCTGGCCGGACGTGAAGGTGAACGCGGCCGACCCGGGCTACACGGCGACCGACTTCAACGGTCACAGCGGCCCGCAGACGGTGACCGAGGGGACCGACGCGATCGTCGAACTCGCCACCCTCGGAACGGACGGACCGACCGGGACCTTCCGTGACCGGCACGGCGCGATGGCCTGGTGAAGCCCTCGGGCAGTCCCGGGAACACGGCCGGTCCGTCCCGCCTCCCCGACGGTGGCGCCCGCGTGGCCGACCGGCCGGGAGGTCTGTTCGAGCAGGCCGGGCACATCGATGCGCCCGGTGGCTCGCCGGCCGCCGGATCGCCGTCTCCGCCGGACCCGTGCCCGAGGCCACCAACGTCATCGATCTCGTGGACGCCCTGCGCCGCGGCCTCGGCACCGCCCGCGCCAAGAGGGGCTCCTGGAGAGCACAGACCTCGCCGTCGAGGAGATCGCCCGCCCCGTCGGGTGCGGGAGCGCGGCCGTCCTACGAGAGCAGTCCGTGCGGCGCCGCGCGGTGCCGCCCCGCTCCGGGATCCGTTCGGAGCGGGGCCGGTGTCGGTTCCTCGCGAAGGCGGATGCCCCTCCCCCGCCCCGTGTCCGGGCCGGGAGGGGAGGGCGCGGGGTCAGAACTTGCGGGCCTGGGTGACCTGGTTGAGGTGGATGAGGATGTCGTAGGCCTGGCCGATCGCGAGGCGCGGCATCGGGTCGCTGACGTAGATCGAGCCCGCGTCGTAGCTGGGGCGGCTGACGGCCAGCCAGTCGCGGGCCGCCCGGGGCGCGGTGCGCAGGTCGACGTAGTAGTCCCGGTGGCGGACCTGGTCGAGGGTGTACTCGTTCATGTCCGGCGTGGCCGCCGGGACGGTGACGGTCTTCCAGTCATCGGTCAGGACAGCGCCGTTGGTGAGGAAGGAGCCGCTGTCGAAGGTGAAGCCGATGGCCACGTAGTCGCGGCCGTAGGTGTCGCGCAGGTGGGAGCCCTGCGGCTTGGGGTACAGGAAGGTGTCGGTGGCCAGGTAGCCGACGTGTCCGTTGTGGGCCGACAGCAGGACCTTGCCGCCGGTGCGGCGCTGCCACCAGGCGGTGTTGTCCGCCATCGCGCGGTCGCGCAGCTGTTCCGAGGCGGCCACCGAGGCCGGGTCGGTGATGTCCAGGGTGGTGAAGGCGAAGGTCTGGGCGATGTTCCGGGCGTGCTGCACGGCCCAGGCGTGGGCGTCGTCGTCGGGGGCGCCGGCGCCGCTGGCGATGACGAGGTCGAGCGCCTGCTGGGCCTTGGCGGCGTCGTCGCGGCGCTCGGCGGCCGGCTTGCGCAGGTAGGCGAAGGTGTCGTCGAACGGCCTCAGGTCCTTGTAGAGCCCTTCGAGCTGCGGGAGGAGGTCGGGGCGGGCGCCGCGCACGTAGGACGTGACCCGTTCGAACATCCGGTCGCCGAGCCTGGGGAGGCCGAGGTCGTCGCCGACGAAGTGGACCGGGTTCCGCGGGTGGCTCCGGTTGTGGGCGCGCATCCAGGCGATCAGGTCGGCGAACTCCTCGCGGTCCCACGGACTGCCGCCCAGGGCCTCCTTGACGATCTGCCGCGCGTCGCCCGGACCGCCCTGGACGTACTCGTCGATCTGCAGGCCGCTGCTCCAGCTCGTCTCCAGGGCGAAGGTGGTGAAGCCCTTCTCCTCGACGAGGTAGCGGAACAGCCGCTGCTTCATCGCGAAGAACTCGTGCGAGCCGTGGGTGGCCTCGCCGAGGCCGACGACCTCGGCGTCGCCGATCATCGAGCCCATGGCGCGCAGGTCGGCGTTGCCGCCGCCGGGTTCGGTCGTCCGCAGCGGCCGGGCGACGCTCTCCAACGCGCTCACCACGGCGGAGCGTTGCACCGCCGCGCCCGTGGCGGTTCCCGTGCCCGTGCCGCCCGGGGACACCGGCGCGGCGACCGCCGCCACCGGGACGAGCACCGCCGCGGCGACCACCGCCGCCAGGAGTCCACGCCGTGCGATCCGCTTGTCGTCTGCCATCGTTTCGACCACCTCAACTCGACGGGACGCCGATGACCTCGGCGTTCGATGAGTTGATCTTCGTGTGGGCAGGGCCCGCCGCGCACTGGGGAGCACCGCCATCATCACCGGGGGTAATCCCCCGCACGGATCCACCGGCCGGCACCCGCCGGCGCGCGGTGGGGTGCGCGGCGGTCGCCAGGTGGCGGGGTCATCCCAGACGCTGACCGCAGGCGCTGGGAACCTGCCGGACGGCGGCGCGGGCGGCACCCGATCCGGGGCGCCGTCAGGTCGCAGGCTCTGTATCGCCGTCTGCCCCGCCGAACCCCGCTGCTTGCTCGAACGACCGAGCCCAGGCCTGGCCAGGCCGGCAGACTCACCAGCCGCCTCGGGGCGAAACTCACCACCGCAGGTCAGCGAGGGTGCCGAAACTCCCCGGCGCCGGAGACTAGTTCCACACGGTGACGGCGACTTCCGCCCTCGGGTTGGTCGAAGTGCTGGTGAGCTTCACCACGGCCAGTTTCCCGCGATGGGTGACCAAACACGCCGACTGGCCGACGGTGACCTCCGCGTTGGGTTCCCGGTGCGTCTGTGCGAGGTCCGAACAGGCAGCCTTGGTCGGCGTCTGACCAATGGGCACCCGGGCGGCATCGCGGATGACCAGCACGGTCCCCGTGCTGTCGGGAGAGGCCTGGAGATCGATCCCGTCAGCGGTCTTCCTCGGCGGGTTTGTGTCGAGACCGTACCCGAGAGCCACGCTCTCCTGGGCGGAGATCAGCAGGGAACCGCTCCAGTACACACTGTCGGCCTTGGCCGTGGCCGAAGGGCTGCCGCTCGCAGCACCGGCCGGCGCCGACACTGCGGCGGCAGTGACCGTCGTGGTCACGGTCGCGGTGACCGTCCGGGTCTCCGGCGTTCCCGCCGGGGACTGCAGGCCTGCGGCGGGCAAGGCGAGAAAGCCCACCACGAGGCCGCCGACGCCGGTGAACGCGCCGATCACCGCCGTGACCGTCTCGACCCGGCGGCGCGGCGGCTGAACGGCTCCCGCCCCGCCCGGTGGCGGCGAGAACGAAGGCGGCACAGCGGTGCCCGCCCCGCCCGACGGCGGGGAAGACGGCGGCGGTGGTGTCGGTGGGTAGCTCATCAGGCCTCCGTCCCGTGATGAGAAGTCACCAGTACTAGCGGTCCCCCGAGTCCCCCCACGCCCGCAGTGACAAGCCGTGACGGAAGCGTTACCGGCACCCATCACCGTCTGCCCCACCGGAGGGCGGCCTTCGCCTGCGCCGCGGCGGCGCCGGGACGGCGTGTACCGCCGGGCGGCGGCGGTCGGGAAGGGCCCGGCCCCTTCCCGGCGGCTCACGTCCCCCTCGTCCCGACCAACTTTCAGGCGGCGTACTGACGCCGAAGATCGCCCCGGTGAACTGGCGGGAGCAGCTGGGCCGCCGGGACCGCCTTCCCTACCTGTGGGTGGCGGTCGTCGTCACCGTGTTGGTCCAGTTGGTCGCCGCGCTCGTGTGAGCGCGCCCGCCGCTCGGCCCGGCCGACGGCGCCAGGGGGCGAGCCGGCCGTCAGGGGCCGGTCTGGGTGAAGTGGCCGCCGAGGTAGCGGAACTCCGGCTCGTCGGGGGGCAGTTCGCCGTGTTTCGCGATCAGGTCGGCGGCGAAGGACTCGGCGTCGTCCTGCGGCCGGTAGCCGAGTGCCCGGGCGGAGGCGAGATCCCACCAGGCCCGGGTGTTGGCGGAGATGCCGTAGGCCACGACGTGCCCGGCCACCGGCCCGGTGAGCGCGGCGTGCACCAGGCGGGCGCAGTCGCCCGGGCTGAGCCAGGTGGCGAGCATCCGGATGCTGTGCGGCTCGTCCGCGAAGGAGCCGATCCGCAGCGAGACCGTCTCGGTCCCGTGCCGGTCGGCGTACAGCGAGGCGAGGTTCTCGCCGAAGCACTTGGAGAGGCCGTAGTAGGTGTCGGGCCGCTGCGGGGTGTCCACCGGCACGGTGGCGCCGTCGGCGGGCCGTTCGGTGAAGCCCACCGCGTGGTTGCTGCTGGCGTAGACGATCCGCCGCACGCCCGCCGCCCTGGCGGCCTCGTAGAGCCGGTGGGTGCCGTCGATGTTGGCGGCCAGGATGTCGGCGAACGGGGCCTCGCCCGGGATGCCCGCCAGGTGCACCACGGCGTCGACGCCGTGCGTGGCCGCCGCCAGCGCCTCGGCGTCCCCCAGGTCGGCGGTGATCGCGTCCGGTTCGCCGGGCACCGGGAGCCGGTCGAAGCAGCGCAGCCGGTAGCCGTAGGCCGGCAGCAGCTCCCGCAGACAGCTGCCGATGCGGCCGGCGGCGCCGGTGAGGAGGACGTGACGGGGCTGGTCGACCATGGTCCGTGCCTCCCGGGTTGTTCTGCGGTCACCTGACGGTACCCGCCGCCGGGCCGTCCTGACGGGTGGTCCGCCCGCGGGCATGGGCCGGGGAAACGGGGGTAGACGGCGGTCGCGGGCGGGTCGGCGGTGCGTGGGTTACCCCCCGGACACCACGCACCGCCACCCCCGCCCGCCCCCGACTGTGCGGTCGCGCTCGGCGAAGCCCGTGACCGGACCGCCACCGCCCCGGGGAAACGGGGCTCGCCGCGGGTCGGATCATCGACCTGCGCAGGGCGCGCTCGCAGCTCGTCGGCGGGAACGGAGGCGGGCCGACGGCGAAGTCGGCACACGGCCCGATCCCCACTGGTCGGCGCGGGGCGCCCGGACGACAGCCGCCCGGCGCCGGTCCGTCGCGCCTTCGTCGCCGTGGTCGAGTCCGTCCGGTCCGACGCGTCGGCCGAGCAGCAGATGCGGCCGTCATCCGGCCTCGCCGTCGCCCAAGGTGTCGTCGCCCAGCGCGGTGAGCACGGTGCGCAGGGCCGCCACCAGGGCCTCGGTCTGCGGTGCGTCGAGGCCGGAGAGGACGCGCCGTTCGACGGCGAGGTGGGTGGGGAGGGCGCGGTCGACCAGGGCGCGGCCCTCGGGGGTGAGGGCCACGCGGCGGCTGCGGCGGTCAGTCCCGCTGGGTGTGCGGATGACCAGGCCGCGGGCTTCCAGCCGGTCGAGGCGCTGGCTGATCGCCCCGGAGGTGACCATCGACGACCGCATCAGGCCGGTGGGGGTGTGGAGGTGGGGCGGGCCGCTGCGGCGCAGGGTGGCGAGGACGTCGAAGGAGGCGGCGTCCAGGTCGTGTTCGGCGAAGTTCCGCTTCAGTTCGGTGTCGACGAGGCGGCTGAGGCGTGTGAGCCGGCCGAAGACCTCCATCGGGGAGACGTCGAGGTCGGGGCGTTCCGTGCCCCACTGCCGCACCACCCGGTCCACGTGATCTGCCACGGGTCCAGGGTAGGCGATGTCTTAGCGGTGAGGTACCTCACATCGGCGATCACCCGGGGCCGCATCCAGATGCCTTAGCGCTGAGATACATTGGCTTAGTGCTAAGTAATCGACTCGCCATCGTGCTGCTGACCGCCCTCGCCCCCGCCATCTGGGGCTCGACCTACCTCGTCACCACCGAACTGCTCCCGCCCGACCGGCCGCTGCTTGCCGGGGTGATCCGCGCCCTGCCGGCCGGCCTGCTCCTCATCGCCGTCACCCGCCGCCTGCCGAAGGGCAGTTGGTGGTGGCGCTCGCTGGTGCTGGGCGCGCTCAACATCGGCGCGTTCTTCGCGCTCCTCTTCATCGCCGCCTACCGGCTGCCCGGCGGGGTCGCGGCCACCCTCGGCTCGGTCCAGCCGCTGATCGCCGCCGGACTCTCCGCCGGGCTCCTGGGCGATCGGCTCTCCCTGCGCACCGTGCTGTCCGGCATCGCCGGCGTGGCCGGCGTCAGCCTGATGGTCCTGCGCGCCGGTGCGCAGCTCGACGCCCTCGGGGTGGCCGCCGCACTCGGCGGCGCGGTCGTGATGGCCACCGGCGTCGTCCTCTCCAAGCGGTGGACCTCACCGGCCCCGCTGCTCGCCACCACCGGCTGGCAGCTCACCGCGGGCGGTCTGCTGCTGCTCCCGGTCGCGCTCCTGGTGGAGGGCGCGCCGCCGACCCACCTGACGGGCGGCAACCTGCTCGGCTACGGCTACCTCAGCGTGATCGGCGCGGCCGTGGCGTACGCGCTGTGGTTCCGCGGGATCCGCGCGCTGCCGCCGACCTCCGTCACCTTCCTCGGGCTGCTCAGCCCGGTGGTCGCCACCGCGCTCGGCTGGCTCGCCCTCGGGCAGGACCTTAGCCCCGTCCAGGCGCTCGGGGCGGTGATCGTGCTCGGCTCGCTGGTCGCGGCGCAGACGCAGCGGCGGACCGGCCCCGCCGCCCCGCAGGGCCCGGTCTCCCCCGCCGCGCAGCCCGCGCCGGCCACGGCCGCCGCGACGCGGCAGCCCGTCCACGGGCGCACCCGCTGAGCCCGAGCACCCTCCGACCGTCCACGGCGCCCGAGCGCCTGCCTCGCCCGAAACCCGTTCGTCCCCCGTACGTCCCCTTCCTGAACCGGAGAACCCCATGCGCATCACCGTCTTCGGCGCCACCGGCAACGTCGGCAGCCGGGTGGTGGCCGAGGCCGTCGCCCGCGGCCACCAGGTCACCGCCGTCCTGCGCGACCCCGCCCGGCCGCACGGCCTGCCCGGCGCCGTCACCGTCGCCACCGGCGACGCCCGCATCCCCGAGGACGTCGCCCGGCTGGCCACCGGCCAGGACGTGGTGATCGGCGCCACCCGCCCGGCGCCCGGCAGCGAGCCCGAACTCGCCACCGCCACCAAGGGCCTGCTGGCCGGCCTGGCCGGGACGGGCGTGCGCCTGCTGCTCGTCGGCGGCGCCGGCAGCCTCACCCTGCCGGGCGGCGACGGCGCCACCGTCGTCGACGACCCCGCCTTCCCGCCCTCCTGGCTGCCCATCGCCCGGGCCTGTGGCGAGCAGCTCGCCCTGTGCCGCGCGGACACCGAGGTCGACTGGGCCTACCTCAGCCCCGCCGCCCTCCTCGCACCGGGTGAGCGCACCGGCCGCTACCGGCTCGGCAAGGACGAACTGCTGGTCGACGCCGACGGTGTCTCCGCCGTCTCGATGGAGGACCTCGCCGTCGCCCTGCTCGACGAGGCCGAGCGGCCCGCCCACCAGCGCACGCGCTTCACCGTCGCGTACTGAGGCGGACCCGGCCGGGCTGTCGACCGGTCCGATCGCCGGCGGGGCGTGATCTCCGCCGACGCAAGGACCGGGTTCCTGTCACACCGTGAGCATCTGGAGGGTTTCGTGGGATCGTGCAGTGCACCGGCAGCCGCCGTACCGTCGGCGGACAGGTTCACCCGGTCCGGTGAGGCGGCGCCGAGCGAGGCGGTACCGAGCGACGCGGCGCCGAGTGAGCCGGGGTCCGGTGACGCGATGTCCGGTGACGCGGTGTCCGGTGAGCTGATGCTCGTCGCGCTCGCCACGGAACACCTGGCCGGCTTCCGTACCGGGATCACGAACCTGGGGCTGGGGCCCGTACAGGTGTCGACCTTCGCCGTCTCGCCGGTCCGGTCGCACCGCACCCCGTTCCGTGTCCCGCGGGGTGACCCCGAGCAGTACCAGCTGGTGCTGACGACGCCACGCGCCCTCCGGGTGCCCCGGCCCCGCCCCGAGGCGGTGATCGCGGAGGACCCGTTACGGCCGGGCACCTCACCTGCCCCGGAGGACACCGGGACGACCTCCGACGGCGGGCTCGTGCAGGCGATCGTGCTGCAGATGCCCCGGTCCGTCCTGCCACTGCAGCCGAGCCGGACCGACCGCCTACTCGCCCGGCCCATCCCCGTGTCCGGGGGAACGGGAGCGATCCTCGCCGACTTCCTGACCGCACTCGTCACGCACGGCCCGGACTGCCGGGCCGAGGAAACCGGACGCCTGGGATCCATCGCCGTCGACCTGGCCACCGCCTGCCTGGCCCAGCACCTCGGAGCCCTCGGCGAGGCACCGGCCGAGGCACCGGCCGAGGCCCGCGCCCGGGCCATGCGGCAGCGGATCGCCGGCTTCATCGAGCACAACCTCGGCGACCCGGACCTGACGCCCCGGACCATCGCCGACCGGCACCACATCTCCCTGCGCGGCCTCTACACGCTCTTCGAGGGGCAACCCGTCAGCGTCGCGGCCTCCATCCGCCGAAGCCGGCTCGAACGCTGTCACGCCGACCTCGCGCGCCACGAGCTGAGGAACCACTCCGTCCAGGCGATCGCGGGCCGCTGGGGCTTCCCGAACGCCACCGTCTTCAGCCGCGCGTTCCGCGAGGCGTACGGCATCACGCCGACCGAGCACCGCGCGAACGCCCTCCGGACCGCACTGCACGCAGGGTCGGGAGGCCCTGCACGGCATGTGCACCACAGCGCGCCGACCCGGCCTAGATTTCATGGCGCCGGAGACCACAGGCCGACGTAAGCGGTGTTCACGGGTGGGGAGTTGACGGTCCGCCGTGGGATCACGGCGGCCGGGGCGCGGTCGTGCCCCTCACCCCCGCGCCACCATCGCCGTCCGCCCGAAGAAGAGGAACAGTCCGTGACCATCCGCCTCAAGCTCGCCACCGTTCTCGCGGCCGTCGCCGCCACCACCGCACTCGGCACCCTCGCCGCCCCGGCGAACGCCGCCTCCCCCGTCAAGGCCGCGGCCGGCCACCACAGCTACAACCCGCAGGCGCCGCTCGGATCGATCGACAACCCGGTCATCATCGGCGGCAACCAGGAACTCGCCGTTCTCACCCCGGCGCAGCGCGCGGCCACGGACCAGGCGAAGATCGCACTCGCCGCCGAGGCCAAGAGCCGCGAGGAGGGCACCCGGCTCAACGTCAGCCCGCAGCCCGCCACCGACCACAACTGCGTCGTCGGCGTGTACTGGTCCCAGTGCGACAGCGCCGGCTGGGGCTGGTGGACCCTCGCCACCACCCTGGACAAGAACCACCACGAGTGGGCGACCCAGCAGGGGTACTCCCCCAACCACAACTTCGACACCTACATGGACCGGTCCTACGACGGCGGCAGCACCTGGGACGGCATCCTCAGCACGGTGGTGAACACCGCCGCCTGGGGCGACAGCATCTACGACGGCCCCGGCAACTGGGTCCGTGCCTGCATCTACAACATGGACGACCACCTCGTCGCCTGCGACGCATGGCACTGACCGGCTGCCCGCCGTGCTCCTGAGCGGGCACCGGTGAACGACAGGCCCCGCACCCCGAAGACGGATGCGTGCACCCTCGATGATCAAAATCCAGACAGCCGTGGAAGGCCAGGGCGGCGGGCGGTGAGCAGGGCGTCGAGGTCGCTGGAGGTGAACAGGGCGACGGTGGGCAGATCAACGGCTAGGCCGCTTCTTTCAGATCATCTCGCCGACCAGATGAAGAAGACGGCGATGGATGTGGGTCTGCGGGCGGAAGAAAACCATGGCCAAGGAATAGTCAAGTGTGTTTATCCTTCTCACCAACCAAGCAAGATCAACTTTGGGGGGACATCATCAACATCGTTCGTCGAGCCGCAGCGACCTTCGCGGCGTTTTTCGCGGTCCTTTTCGTCGCATCACCCGCCCATGCGGACGCAGCCGGGTACCCTCTGGCCAACTCCGCCAGGCCCAGCAATTTCTGTGCGACGCCTGAGGGCAACAGCACCGCCAACGGCACGGTCATCACCCTGTGGACGTGCAACGGCAACGATCTCCAGATGTTCTACTGGAGGGGGGACGCCCTGGTGCACAGCGCCAGCGGCAAGTGCCTGACCCCTCGCGGCAACAGCACCGCCAACGGCGCCGTGCTGACCCTGTGGACGTGCACCGGCTCCTCTGTTCAGAACTTCGACCAGGTTCGCGGGTCCCAGACCACCATCAGGCCCTCAAACGCCAGGGACAAGTGCCTGACCAACTACGGCGGCTCGCAGGCCAACGGTGTCTGGGTCACGCTCTGGACGTGCGCAAGCAACCCTCCCGCCGAGCAGCAGTGGTCGTGGACCGGTAACTAGCCGACCCGCGTCGCATGTTCGCCCTCGCTGCTTCCCGCAGCGAGGGCGTTTCCAGTCCAGGCACCAGCAAGCCCCGGCCCCTCTGCCCACAAGCGTGGACAGAGGGACGGGGCGGTCTTGCTCAGTCGTCTTCCTGGAGAAGGCGGCGCGCTTGGCCGCTCACATCCGGCGTATCCGGCGTGTCTCCTCGGGGGTGCTGGTGGTAAACTCACCAGTTCCCGGTCGCCTGTCGAAAGCAAAACAGCCCCTGCCTTGCCCTCTTCAGTAGCTCCGCTGCCTGGCCGGCTTGGGCTTCCGTCAGATGCTCCCGCATCGAGGGCCCCAGCCGCCGGCGGAGGCCGTCCGCCCGGCTTCGACCGCGAGGCCCAGAAACAGCGCAACACCGTCGAACGGTGCATCAACCGCCTGAAGAACTGGCGCGAACTGGCCACCCGCTACGGGAAGACCGCCACCGTCTTCCAGGCCGGACTCCACATTGCAGGCATCGTCACCTGGTCCGCCCGCTGATCCAAAGGAAAGAACCTAGTCCTGCGGCCCGACCGGCGCCAGCCGCAGTTGTTCCACCCGGCCGGGCCAGTGCGGCCGGGTGGCCGCGCCCTCGGTGAACCAGAGCAGCACGTCGGCCTCCTCGCGGACGGGCAGCGCGGGGAAGGTGTTGGCCGCGTGCTCGGTGCGGTGCGCCGCCGGGCCCGCCGCGGGCCCGCTCCCGCCGGGCTCCAGGTGGCAGATCGTCACCGTCACCAGCGGCGTGTACGCGGGCGGACGGTAGCCGGGGCCGCGCAGCAGCAGCACGTCGTCCGAGTCGAGCATGGTCGCGTTCGCCGCCTCCCGGTGCTCCCGCCACAGCGGCCCGTAGTAGAACGCTTCGAGCGCCCGCTTGCGCTGCGCCATGTCCGGGAAGGCCCGCACCCAGACGAACCGGTCCGGGTCGTCCACGTCGCGGAACCGCCCGCCGAGCGTGATCCCCACGGCCTCCTGCGCCGTCACGAACTCCCGCTCGAACAGCTCGATCAGCGTCTCCCGCATCCCGGGACGCAGGGTGTACTGCCGCAGCTCGACGATCAACGCGTGAACTCCATCACCCAGTTGAGCTCCCAGCTCGCCCCGCCGTCGGCCGAGAACCGCTGCTCCCAGCGGGCCGCGTCCGGGCCGAGCCGGTACCAGGTGTACTGCACCCGGATCGGGCGGCCCTGGTAGCTGTCCTCGCCGAAGAAGTCCCCCCGGTCGCCGTCGAAGCCGCCGACCACCGGCGGCTCGAGCCGGCCGGTGCGGCTGTCGGCCCAGTGGAGCGACCACTGCTTGCTGTCCTGGTCGTACAGCCGCAGGGTCGCCCCCTGGCGGCCCAGGGTCGGGAAGGTGATCTCGTCGAAGTTGCCCGTGCCGCCGAAGAGCGGCCGGGCGACGCTGGTCCCGGGGAACTCCTCCCAGTCGTCGCTGCCGGTGAGCGGAGCGGTGAGCTTGCGGTTGGTGACCTGCCAGGTGCCGGTGAAGAAGTCGAAGTCGTTCATGGGAGGGACGCTACGGCCGGTCCACTGACACCTCCTGTCAGTGGATACTTCCGGGTGTGCGCGCTTCCCGACTGCTCTCCCTCCTGCTGCTCCTGCAGAACCGCGGCCGGCTGACCGCCGCCCAGCTGGCCGAGGAGCTGGAGGTCTCCGTCCGCACCGTCTACCGCGACGTGGAGGCGCTCGCCGCGGCCGGCATCCCGCTCTACGGCGAGGCCGGGCACGCGGGCGGCTACCAGCTCCTGGACGGCTTCCGCACCCGCCTGACCGGCCTCACCACCAGCGAGGCCCAGGCCGCCTTCCTCGCCGCCCTCCCCGGCCCGGCCGCCCAGCTCGGCCTCGGCGAGGCCCTGTCCACCGCGCAGCTCAAGCTGCGCGCCGCGCTGCCCACCCCGGCCGGCTGGGTCGAGGACCGGTTCCACCTCGACGCCCCCGGCTGGTACGGCCGCGCCGACGAGACCCCGCACCTGGCCGCCGTCGCGGACGCCGTCCGGGAGCGGTACGCGATCCTGGTGCGCTACTGCCGCTGGGAGGGGACGGTCGAACGCCGCCTCGAACCGTACGGCCTGGTCCTCAAGGCCGGCCGCTGGTACCTCGTCGCCTCCCCCGGCGAGGGCGCCGCCCCACGCACCTACCGGGTCGACCAGATCCTCGAACTCACCGCCCTGGCAGAGCAGTTCACTCCCCCAGCCGGCTTCCGCCTGGCCGCCCACTGGCAGGCGCAGGTCGCCGACTTCCACGCCCGCCGCCACACCGCGCACGCCACCGTCCGCCTCTCCCCCCGCGGCCTCGGCCGGATCCGCGAGCACCTCGGCCCCGCCGAGCACCGGGCCGCCACCGAGACCGGCACCCTCGACCCCGACGGCTGGACCACGGCGCGCCTCCCCATCGAGTCCCTGGCCCACGCCCACGACCAGTTCCTCAAGCTGGGCGCCGACCTCGAAGTCCTCGCCCCGCCGGAACTGAGGGATTCGATCGCCGCCACCGTCCGCGAACTCGCCGCCCGCTACCTCGGCACACCCGGCGCGCAGGGCGACTGACGCCCCGTCGCGCGCCACAGGCCGAGAACCCACGGCCGCCTCGCCCGCCTTCTCGCCGACACCGGCGGGCACCTCACACCGGTCCCCCACCGAACTCCTGTGTGAACTCCGTGCGCAGCGGGGGCCGGTGTTGAAGCAGACGCCCAGGTCCCCTGCCGGCAGGTCTGTGACAGCTACGGCACCCACTCGACCCCGGCAATCTGTGCCGGGCTGGCTCAGCATCCCAGGTTCCGCATGCACTTCACCTCGACCGGGTCGTGTGGATGAACCAGGTGGAGCGCTGGTTCGGCTTCCTCACCGATCAGGTCCCCGTAGCCGTGTCCCGCCGCTGTGTTGTCGAGCCGTGCTGTGAGTGCAGGTGTCAGTCTTCGCGTAGTTGCACAACTCGGCGGGCGAGTTCGGCAGCTCCGTGAACTCCCCGCCTGGTGTAGAGGCCGAGGGCGGAGTGCAGGGTGTCCAGCTCTGTCTGGTTGCGGCGGGAAGCGACGCCGTCCATGAGGTCGAGGCTCTGGCCCCACAGGCTGGTTGCTTCTTCGTAGCGTCCTTGGGCTGCGACGGCCTTGGCGATGTTGGCGAGGGTGGTGCCGCGGAGGCGGTGGTAGGTGTCGGGGCGGCGATTGTCGAGGGCCGTGCGGTAGTGGCGTTCGGCGGACTTGTTGTCCTTCATTTCGGTCAGGGTGCGGCCGGTGTGGGACGCGACGGTGGCAGCGGCAGGGCCGGCGGCTGCAGCGTAGGTGGGGATGGTGTCGGCGCCGCCCGCGACCATGGCGTCTTCGGACGCGAGGATGAGTTTGGCGGCGGTCGCACCGTCGCTGTTCGCCCCGTGGGCGCGGGCCGCCGTGATCAGTAGCAGCGCCTCGGTTTGCCGGTCGACCTTGCCGCGCGCCCGCTCCACCGCCGCCTGGGCCAGGTCAACGCAGCCGGCAGGCTGTTTCAGGTCGAGGGCCTGGTGGACGAGGGCACGCATCGTCCATGCCACGTGTCCGGTGGGGTCGCCTTCGCAGGCGAACTGGTAGGCGAGCAGGTAGAACTTCTGCGCGGCTCCTTCCCACCCGCCATCGTGGCACTTCCAGCCGATCAGGGTGGCCAGCTCTGCAGCCGCACCGAAGGCGCTCTTGCGGGTCTCTTCGTTGCGGAAGGCGCCAGCGTGGAGCATGGGGGTGACGACGTCGTCGAGGTAAGTGGTGATGGCGGCCAGGCCGTGGCCGCCGCCGTGCCGCTCATCGGCGGTGCGGAACATCTCGGTGAACTGTCGTACGGTCTCGAGTTCGCCGGCGCCGATCCGTCGGCCGGTGGCGACGGCGCGAAGGACCGCTGCGGCGGCCTGGTGGTCGTAGGTGAGCGGGAGCGCGACGGCGGCGGTGGAGAACGCGAGCGCGAGGAAGTCCCGGCGACGGTGCACGATGAGCCTCCTGAGGTCGGCGGCGACGGCCAGCGGGTCGGGGTACATGGCGTCCTCGACCGGGTCGCAGCCTAGGGCGAGTTCGGCCGGCGTCACCTTGCGCTGGAGCTTTCGGCTGAGGGCTTCGGCGAGGTAGCCCGGCGTCCGGCCGGTCGGCGTGCCGCCGGCCACCCAGTAGTGGACGGCCGAACGGGAGGTGCGCAGCGGCTCTCCCGCTTCGGCCGCGACCGTGCGGATCGCCTTGGCGAGCGCTTCGTACGTGCACCCGGACTCTTGGATGACTGCGGCAAGTTGCTGGTTGCGCTGCTGTCGTTCAGTCAATTCAACCTCCCTAGAACGATCTTGAACAGATTGAACGGGGTCGGTGAGCCGCCACCGTACCGCTGCCGGGTGATCCGGCGTTTCACTGGCGGAACCCAACCACACCCCCTCAGGAGGTTCATTCCTCATGGCTGACGTGTCCTCCGATCCGCGGTTGCGGCAGCTGGACGGCGCCACGGTGCTGGTCACCGGTGGCGGCGGCCTGGTCGGCAGCCGCATCGTCGCGCAGCTCGCCGCCGCCGGGGCCAGCTCGCTTGTGCTCGACCGTTTCGATGCCTACCCGCACCCGGTGCGGGACCGGTTCGAGGTGGACCGGCATGCGGCCGAGGTCGTCCTCGGTGACGTGCGGGAGCGGGCCACCGTGAACTGGCTGGCCCGGCGGGCGGACTTCGTGGTCCACGCGGCGGCGTACGCGGACGTCGCGGCGTGCACCCGCAGGCCCGACATCGCGTTCGCTTCCAACGTGCACGGCACGCAGGTCCTGCTGGACGCCGTCGCCGGGGCCGGGGTGAAGCGTCTGGTTCTCGTCTCGTCCGCCTCCGTGTACGGCAACGGCGTCCCGGAGGGGGGGCGGCCCGTCCCGGTTCAGCGAGGACCAACCGCTCGAGCCGATCTCCGTGTACGCCAACACCAAGGTCTGGGCGGAGCACCAGGTGCGGCTGCTGCTCTCCGGCACCGGGACGGAGCATGCGATCGTGCGGTACTTCTCCGTCTACGGCGACCCGCAGGTGCCCAAGCCGCACTCGCACTCGTGGATGGTGCCGTGGATGGCCATGTCCGCCCACACCGGCCGACCGATCCGGCTCAACGGCGGTGGCCGTCAGGTGCGCGACATGGTGCACGTCGAAGACATCGCCCGCGCCACCATCCTCACCCTCGTCACCGACCGGATGACCGGCCGGACGGTCAACGTGGGCACCGGCGTGCCCACGTCGGTCCGGGAGATCGCCGAGCTGATCGCCGACCACTACCCCGGCACGGAGTTCGTCACGACGCCGATGCCCGCGGGAGACCCACGCGGCGGCTACGCCGACACCCGCCGCGCCGCCGATCTGCTCGGCTGGCAGCCCTCGATCTACCTGGCCAACGGCATCAGCCGCTACGTGGCCTGGCTGAAGGCCACTCCCGGGGCCGTCCCGGACTGGTTCACCATCCCCGCCCCTGTCTCGGCCGCGCTGGCCGCCTGAACGAAGGGATCATCCTGATGCGCGTCGTATTGCTCGGCGGAGCCGGCTACCTGGGCACCGCCGCCTCCCACCACCTGGCCGCGCTAGGTCACGACGTCACCGTGGTGGACGGGCTGATTTACCACCGCGGTAACGACCACGCCGTACTGCTGCCCCGCACCGCCCGCTTCGTGCACGGGGACCTGCGCGACGCCGGCGTTCTCTCCCGAGTGAGCGCGGATGCGGACGCCGTGGTGCACCTGGGCGGGATCGTCGGCGAGCCGGCCAGCCAGCTGGACGAGCGGCTGGCGGTCGAGCTCAACTACGCCTCCCCGATGATCGCCGCCGAGGCCGCCACCGCGGCCGGGGTCGGGCACTTTGTGTTCTTCTCCTCGTGCAGTGTCTACGGGCTGCACGAGGGCACCGTGGACGAGGGCACCGAACCGAACCCGCTGGGCATCTACGCCCGTACGAAGGTGCTGGCCGAGCGGCACCTCCCCGATGTGCTGGGCAGCAAGACCGCGCTGACGAGCCTTCGCCTGGCCACGGTGCACGGCGCCTCGCCTCGCCAGCGGCTGGACTCGGTGGTCAACAAGATGGCGGCCCACGCTGCCTCCACCGGCCGTATCCCTCTCAACGGCGGTTCCCAGTGCCGGCCGCTCGTACACGTCGGCGACGTGGCGCGGGTCCTGGCCGGGGTACTGGAGCAGCGGCTGACCGGTGCCTGGAACCTGGGCAGCGACCCGGAGAACCACACCATCGGCGACATCGCCGCCGCGGTGGCCGAGGTCGTGCCCGGCGCGGTGATCGACCGGGGACCTGAGCGGAACGAAGCCGATGCCCGCGACTACCGGGTGAGCTTCGCCCGGATCGAGCGGGCGCTGCCCGGCGCGTGCGCCACGACGCTCAAGGACGGGGTGCGGGAGATCGCCGACCTGGTGCTGACCGGTGCCGTCACCGACCCCGGGCAGGCGCAGTACGACAACCACCGCGGGCTGATCGCCGCCGTCACGTCCGGGAAGGTCGGCCGCCTGGACAGCGCCGGCTGCCGTCGCTACGGCGCCAAGTACACCAGTGCGTGGGGGGCGTCATGACCATCGCCGTGCCGGCCAAGTCGGCCACCAGCAGGCCGTTCCTGCCGTGGAACCGGCCCTTGATCGGCGCGGAGGAGGAAGCGGAGGTCCTGGACGCGCTGCGCTCGGGCTGGCTGACCCACGGGCCGAAGGCAGCCCGCTTCGAGGAAACGGTGCGGAAGGCGCTCGGCGCCGAGGACGCGTTCGCGGTCTCCTCCTGCACCGCGGCCGTGCACCTGGCGCTGCTCGCGGCCGGGATCGGGCCCGGGGACGAGGTGATCACGCCGAGCCTGACGTTCTGCGCGGTGCCAAACACCGTCGTCCAGTGCGGAGCCGCCCCGGTGTTCGCCGACGTCGACCCGGTGACCTTCAACCTCGGCCCCGAGGCGGCCGAGGCGGCGATCACCTCGAGGACGAAGGCGATCGCCGTCATGCACTACGGCGGCCAGCCCTGCGACATGGCCGCGTTCCGCAGGCTGGCCGACGACCACGCGCTGTTGCTGATCGAGGACGCCGCCCATGCGCTGCACGCCTGGCGCGACGGTGCACGGGCCGGCTCCGTCGGCGATCTGGCCGTCTTCTCCTTCTACGCCAACAAGGTCATCACCACCGGCGAAGGCGGCATGCTCGCTGGACGCAGCGACCTCGTCCGGAAGGCGCGGCTGCTGGGCCGGCACGGCATCGACTCCTCCGCCTGGCGGCGGCACGGCAAGCGGCGCACCGCCGACTACGAGGTCACCGTCCCCGGCCTGAAGAGCGTGATGCCGGACATCACGGCGGCGGTCGGCATCCGGCAGTGGGAGAAGCTGGCGGACTTCACCGCAGCCCGGGCCCGGATCGCCGCCGCCTACGACCGGTCCCTGACCGGCCTTCCGGGACTGCGCCTGCCGACCGTCCTCAACACCGTGCGGCACGGCTGGTTCCTGTACCCGGTGCTGATCGACCCGGCCTTCGGCCGTTCCCGGGACACGGTGGCCGAGCTCCTACGGGAGGTGTACGGGATCGGCACCAGCGTGCACTTCGCGCCTGTGCACCGGCTCGCGGCATACCGGCATGTGGAGGCCCATCTGCCAATCACCGAACAGGTGGCCGCCCGGCAGCTGTCCCTGCCGTGCTACCCGGCGATGACCGCCGCGGACGTGCAACGGGTCATCGACGCGATGCACGCCATCTGGGCCTGACCACCCCCTCCGCGGGCCGGCAGTCAGAAGATCGGCGGCCGGCCCAGCTGGGCCATCCGGCGTACCGTGCTCCAACGCATCGGCCGCCGCGGCGGGCACGCCACCCGCACCCCCTCGAAGAAGCCGCCCCACCACGCCTTCAGGCCCTCCATCGGTGGGCGGCGCAGCAGGGTGTAGCCGATCCAGGAGGCGAGGTAGATGGGCACGAGCGGGGCGGGAAGGTGGCGCTTGGCGAGCCAGACGCGGTTGCGGGCGGTCATGCGGTAGTAGGCGGCATGGCGGGCGGGGTCGGTGCGGGGGTGCTGGAGCACCATGTCGGCACGGTAGTCGATGCCCCAGCCGGCGTCCAGGGCGCGCCAGGCGAAGTCGGTCTCCTCGTGGGCGTAGAAGAAGGGCGCGGGGAACAGCCCGACCTGGTCGATGACGGACATGCGGATGGCGTGGCCGCCGCCGAGGAAGGTCGTGACCGGCCCGGACTGCATCGGGTCCGAGGCGCCGAGGCGGGGCACGTGGCGGCGCTGGGTGAATCCGGTCTCGTCGGCGATCCGGAAGGAGACGATGCCCAGCTTGGGGTCCTGCTCGAAGGCCTCCCGGATCAGGCGGAAGGTGTCGGTGCGGGGCAGGAGCCCGTCGTCGTCCAGCACCACCAGCACGTCCGTGCCGCCGAGTTCGCGCAGCCGCTCCACGCCGGCGTTGCGACCTCCAGGGATGCCCTGGTTCTCCGGCAGCTCCACCGCGTCCACCCACTGGGGCAGTTCGGGCAGCTTGATGCCCTGCCCGAGCACCACCGTGCGTACCCCGGTGTCAGCGCCGTCCTGGGCCTGCACCGACTCCAGCAGCGCCGCCAGCTCGGCGGGCCGGTTGCCCATCGTCAACACCACCACGCCCAGCGTGACGCCCATGCGAACCGACCTGACCCTTCGAGGACTCGATGAACTCTCCGACACCCACCGCCGCCCCCCGTCGGCCGCTGCACGAGCTGGCGGCCGCGGGCCACTTGCCCGACCACCAGGTGATGGACCGGCCGACGCTGGCGTGGATCGCCAGCCAGCGGCCGGCCGGTCCGGGTGCGCGGCCCAGACTGCCACACCCCGCGACAGTCCTGGTACCCGATCGGTCCTGGTTCGCCCGCACGGAGACCGCCACCTCCATCCACGGCATCCTGCACGGTGCCCGAGTCGCCGTCCTTGTCCAGCTGCTCGCCGCTGGCCACCGCCTCGCATCCGGCCGCGTGCTCGCGCTCGCCGCGGCAGCAGCCTGCCACGACTGCCGCCGCCTCAACGACCGCACCGACCCCGGCCACGGCCGGCGCGCCGCCGACTGGCTCACCCAGCACGCCGCCAGCCTCCACACCGCGTTCGGCCACACCGCCAGTCCTGAGGCGATCACCACCGTCGCCCTCCACGACCTCCCCCATCACACGTTCACCCCCAGGCAGCAGACCGCCTACCGACGCCACCGGCTGGCCGTCGACCTGCTCAAGGCTGCCGATGCCCTCGACCGCTACCGCCTCCCCGCCACCCGCTGGTGGCCCGCCCTCCACCAGTTGCGCCTCCAGGCCCCCGCCTGGGCACCCGTCCTCGCCCACGAGCTGGTGGTGCTCACCGAACAGGCCCGCCTCGACGGTGCCACCGATACCCACGCCGTCCACCTGGCGCTCCGCGCCCTGTCGACCGAAGAGGAGACGCCCCGTGCACGCTGACTGGGACCTCGCCCACACCGACCTCGACTCCCCCGCCGGCGCCCACCTGCCCCCCGGCCTCGCCACCGCCGCGAACCACTGGCGCCAGCGCCTCCAGCTCACCCCCAACGGGCACCTCCTACGGCCCGACGGCAACGCCATGCTCACCACCCTCGCCTCCGGCCGCCCCCTGCACCTGCTGCACCTGACCCGCTCCCTGGACGTCATCCGCACCAGCGGCCACCTGCTCGCCTCCACCGGCTGCCTCGTCGGCGCGATCTACGGCTCCCCCCTCACCCCGCTGTCCGGCGGCGCGCTGCGCCCGCACAACCTCGGCACCCACCTCCTCGACACCCGGCCCGAGCTGGACAGCAGGCGCGACAGCACCCCCCTGGTCATCGAGATCATCCCCGACCGCCCGACCGAAACCGCAGGCCTGGACTACCTGCGCCTGGGCACCGTGCACCTGCGGGCCTTCGACCGCCACCGCCACGCTCTGACCCCCGCCGAGGACGAACAGGTGGCCCGGTCGGTGGCCGACCGGGTACGCGCAGCCGCGCCGCTACTCGACCTGCTGCTCGACCTCGCCACCGGCCGCACCCGCCCGGAAGCCGGGCACCTCCTCGACCGGCTGGCTTCCGCCGTACCGGTGATGTCCTACCTCGGCTACCTCTACTTCGAAACCGTCGCCGAGTACCTGATGCTCCACTCCACCAGCACCACGACGAAGGCCTACGCCGAACTGGGCGAGATGAACAACCACCTCTACAAGCAGCTCGCCCTCACCGCCGTCGACGGCATGGGCACCCTCTTCGACCTCGGCCGCTTCCACCCCGGCCACCGTCGGCTGCTCCAGCTCGTCGACAGCATCGAGCCGGGGCTGTCCGAGGCCGCCGCCGGCTTCATCCGCGACCGCCTCTCCCACCGCTTCACAGCCACCGCCTTCGCACCGACCGCTGACGCCTCCGCGTTCTCCTTCACCGCGGCGAGCGCCGACGAGCTGCGGGCGTCGGCCACCCCGCTGCTCGGCCAGCTCCTGTTCCGCGAGGTCCGCCTCCTGGACCGGTACCCGCAGCTGTACCACCTCTTCGAACAGCAGAAGGCAGCGGAGGCGTGGACGTACTGGAACCACCAGGGCATCGCCGTGCCCTTCAACAGCTCCTGCGGGCCGAAAGGAGAGGTCGGCGTGAACCCCGCCGCCCCGCTGGCCCAGGTGACTGTCTGGACGGCCGAGCAGTGCCCCCACGGCCTCCTCCACCCCACCGAACAGGTGGCAGCCGTGCCGGCCCCGCGGCTGGTCCCCTGGCTCGTCGCCCACCTGCGCGACAGGACGGAGGAGGGGCGGTGGAACAACCGGTCGTCGGCTCAGGCGTAAGCGGCCCAGCCCTGATTGTCCTACGGGTGACTCCGCTTCAGGGAGGACGTCGACCTGAGGGCCAGCTGCGCAACCCCGGAGGCCGTGCTGTCCCCCATCGAGGACCAGTCAGATGTCGTCGAGATCGTTGATCACGCACCCCCGGTGGCAGGGGCACTGACGGAGCCGCTCCGGGAGGGCGTGGAGACGGCCGGGAAAAATTCTTCGGATCCGTCTGCAACCCCGGCGGGGGCCGCGCGTCTGTATCAGTGAGAGGCACGGAAGGGGGCCACCTTCCGGAGGCGGCGGACCTCGTCCGACCGCGAGCCGGTCTCCGTGGGCCGACAGGCGCACGGGCCGTTGCCGCCCCTCGCCCGCTTCGCTCCACTCGCCGTCCCGGTCGCAGTCGTACGCGCATCCGCTCCGGACGCCGCCCGCTGTACCTGGCATGCCCACATCACATTTCCCAGGGGGGGGAACCATGTCCGCCAACACCCGCTCCCGGCGTCTCGTCGCCGCCGCCGCGCTGGGGGTCGCCGCACTCGGCGGCTCGCTCGCCGTCCCCGCCCAGGCCGCCTCCGCCCAGGGCGCGCCCCACGGAACCCTGGCCGTCCAGGCACCGGCCACGGTCGGCCTCGCCGGGCAGCCGGTCGCGTTCACCGAGACCGTGACCAACACCGGCACCGAGACCACCACCTACACGCTCGTCCTGCAGACCGAGACCGAGCCGGGCACGCCGCGCCAGCACGCCATCACGATCGACTACGAGGACCCGGCGAACGGCACCTGGAAGTCGGTGCCGCTGGACTTCTACGACGGGGAGACCGACGTCACCTACAACGGCACGATCAACGGCATCACGGTCGCGCCCGGAAGGAGCGTGAAGCTGGACATGCGCATCGGCGCCCCGATGGGCATGCCGCACGACGGCGCCGGCAACGGCGGATTCCGCTCCATCACCCTGGGCTCGCGCCTCACCGAGCCGGGATCGTGGCCCAGGCTGGACGAGCGGTTCGCGAAGATCGGCGTCGACTCCGTCAGCACCTCGCTGGCGCACCTGCCCGCCACGGCGGTCGCCGGCGGCGAGCCGATCGAGTTCGACGCCGTGCTGACCAACCCCACCCCGTCCGCCTACGCCAACCTCGGCAACGTGCTCTTCACCGACCCGCACGCCACCGTCCAGGTGCGCACCGCGGACGGCCGCTGGACCACGCTGAAGAAGGTCTCCGACGCCGACCCGGACGGCAAGCCCGGCGTCTACCTGCAGGGCCGCGACTCCTCGATCGGCGCCCACAAGACCACGGTGACCCGGGTCCGGGTGTCCTACGACGCCACCACGCCGCTCGGGGCGACCAAGATCAACCCGTGCGTCTTCGTCAACGAGAGCACCCCGTTCCACGGGACCACCATGTGCGCCCAGGGCGGCACCGTCACGGTCATCGCCCCGGCCAAGGGCTCCGCGACCCCGGGCACGACGGGTGCCTCGGGCAGCGGTACCAAGCAGGGTGCCGGCAGCACCTCCGGCACCGCGGCCGGCGCGGCCGCCAAGCCGGCCACGGACACCGCGCCCGTCGCCGCGCCCGCCACCGACACCGCTCCGGTCGCCCCCGCCACCGCGCCCGCCCCGACTGCGCCGGCCACGCCCGTCGCAGCGGAGCTCGCCGCCACCGGGAGCGAAGCCGGGACCGGCGTCCTCCCGGCGGCCCTCGCCGCGGGGCTCGCGACGCTCGGTGCCGGCGCCGTCCTGCTCGGCCGCCGGCTGCGCCGCCGGACCTGAACCACAGCGCCGGGAGCCGCCCGCCCCGTCGCTTCCCCCGGCCTCGCCCGGGGGAAGCGACGGGGCGGGGTCGTCGAGGCAAGACTGCAGGAGGGCGAATCGGCGGCCGGAGCGCAGGCTTCGGTGGGTTGCAGCGATCCGGGCGGAGCCGGAACACAGTCTGTTGCTGGGCGAGGCGCTGGTCGACGAGGTCGTGCAGCCGCTCGCGAGCGGGCGCCGACGGGGTAGCCGCTGCGGGAGCAGACGTTGACGACAAGGGGCGCCGCTGGCGCAGCGGGCCGGAATCGGCGGGCGTGGCTGGCCGGCAACGCCAGCGGGGCGGCGGCAAGGACATACCGGTGCCCCGCTGGGCCTGCCGCACGACGGGGCGTCAAACGGCGGTTCCGGTCCGTCAATCTGCGCTCCGGGTGGTCGCCCTCGACGGCTCGTGGGCCGCGCAGGCCCACGACACCAGGACGGTGCCGCTCGGCCCGGCCGATGGCCTCCCGGTTCGCCGGACCACCGGCGGCGAAGCGCCTGATGTCGTACCGTTCGAGCAACGCGACCATCCGGCCCCAGGCCTCCCGTACGTCTCCGCCCCGCGCATCGGACTCCCCCCGTGCCTGCGACGACCGTTGAACATGCAGTGGGCCGGTAGGCAGGGTCCGACAGCTGGGCCCAGGGGCGCCGAACGGGCGCGTCGACGTCCGGACCCGCAGATGGACGAGTTTCGCCGGAGCTCTCTCCCGTGGTGCTGACAGCGCCCGGCCCGTGCGGTATGCCCCTACAGAGCGCTACGGGGACACGTCGGGGGGAAGAACGATGGCGGGTGCAGTGCGGTTGACGGTGATGGGGGCGGTCCTGCTCCTGGGGGGCCTGCTCTGGGGCGCCATGCCGGTCGAGGCGAGGGGCGGGGACTGCGGGTCGCTCTGGTCCCACAGCAGGATCCACACGATCATGACCAGGGGCGAGAACAGCATGACCATCACCAGCACGCCGGAGCCGGTGGAGTGCCCCGATGCACGCGAGCACCGGAACGTCCTGGTGATCCTGGTGATCATCGTGGGTGCGGCGGCCCTGGCCGCCGGTGTCGCCGAGACGGTCGGCAAGCTGCTCCTGCGGAGCGGCTCCGCGCACCGGAGGACACCACCGGGCCTTCGGAGCGCCCCGAACCCTCCGGCGGCCCCGCCCCTCGACACCGCACCCTTCGACCCGAGGGTCCCGAAGCCTCCGAACGGCTAGTACCGCGGTTCTTGTGAACGTCGCAGCTCGTTGTACTGGTCATGGGGCGGGGAGATCTGAGCAAGGACGGTGGGAGCCGCTCTGACGGTATCCGGGAGGGGATCCTGACCTCCCTGCAGGCCGAGGCCGACGCCCAGGGTCGTCTCGACCGGAGAGCCTGGCGAGCGTGTACTCCGCATCGTGCCGGCGACGAGGGGGACGAGGGTCAGGACGCTCCGATCCGGCGGGCCACCGCTCCCGGCCTCCCAGGGCGCCCGGTCGTGTGCCAGGGCCATCGTGCGCCACCTCCACACTGGGTCGCACTCGAAGGAGTCGCCCGACACATCGGTCTGCCCAACCTCCAGCCCGGCGAACTCACCTGAACGCCCGGCGCAAGCACGCCAGTGGCCCGGGGCGCGCCCGCTCCGCCGACCGCGGGCGACCCGGCTTCCGGACCGCCCGAGGCGACCCAGCGCGCCCGACGCAGCTCAGGGGAGCCCCGGTGCTGGTCGGCGCCGACGCCCCGGCTCCGCACTCGTGGCCGCCGGCCGACAGTACCCAAAAGGTAGCAATGGCCCTTGCGGGTAACCACGACCTCTCCCATAGCGTCCGTCGTGCCCAACACGCCGGAGCGGTCCAGGTCGGCCGGCAGTCAGCCTGCGGAAGGAACTCTTGCCATGTCCGGCCGAACGCGCCCGTGTCCCTTGACCGTCGGCTCGATCGCCCTGTCGTTCCACCGGGGCACCGCGGCACTCGTCCGCCGGGTCCTGGAAGCGCACGGACACCCGGTCTCGGTGGTGGAGGCGCCCCATGAGGAGCTCTTCCGCCGTCAGTCCGCCGGAGAGATCGACATCCTGGTGTCCGCCTGGCTGCCGTCGAGCCACGATGAGTACCTGGCAGGACACCGGGACGAGGTCACCGTGCTCGCCCCGCACTACGAGCCGTACTGCCTCTGGGCGGTACCCCCCTACGTCCCCGCCGCCGAGGTCGCAGAGGTCGGCGACCTCGCCCGCCCCGAGGTGGCCGAGCGGATGACACGCGTGATCGACGGCGTCAACCCGGGAGCCGGCATCAGCCGCTTCTCGGCCCGCATGGTGGCGGACTACGGCCTCGACCGGGCCGGTTACCGCTTCACCCCCGGCGACGAAGCGGGCTTCGTCGCCAGGGTCGAACGCGGGCTCGCCCGGCACGAATGGTTCGTCATCCCGCTCTGGCGGCCCCAGTACCTCAACCGCCTCCACGGGCTGCGGCCGCTGACGGAGCCGAAGGGCCTGCTGGGCACCGTCGACGCGGCCAGTCCGGTGGTTCGGAACGAGGCGATCGAGCGGATCCGCCCGGAGGCACTCGCCCGGCTCGCGGCACTCGAGCCGGGCAACGAGGGTGTCGAAGAACTGGACGTCCTGATCAACGTCGCCGGCCTCACGCCGCTGCAGGCAGCCGACCGCTACCTCGCGGGCCGTCCGCACCTGCTTCCCCGCATCCACCCGGGCGACTGACAGCCGAGGCGAAAGTCAGGGCTTGACCAGGACGATCTCGGTGTCTGCCTGGGCGGTGAGGTGCCCGGTCCGAATCGCGTCCGCCGGGAGCTCGAAGACGATCACGAGTCCGTCGCGTTCGTTCCCCTGTTCGCCGACGCGTGTGAACCCGAAGCCCGCGACGGTGGCCAGGGAGGCGGTGTTGTCAGGGCTGATCCTGGCCCGTACGGTCCTGATGCCGGGTTCGGCGGCGGCCCTGAGGAGCAGCGCCGCCAGCATGGCGCGGGCGTAGCCCTGGCGGCGGTGCGCCGGTACGACGGTGAAGCCGACCTCGACCGTGCCGTCCTCGTCCGGCGGCCTGTGGAACCCGGCGTCGCCGACCACGACCCCGTCCGGCTCGGACACGACGGCCCGCGTGATCCAGGGCGCGGCCGACGGCTCCCGGGCGAGCTGGGAGGCACGGTAGCCGAAGATCCAACGAGCCCGGTCACCGACGAAATGCGGATCGAGGGCGACACCGGCCTCGGCACTGCCGCCCGCGAGGTCGCCGTCGGCGAGCGCCCGCAGCGCCTTCGCACCGAGTTCGACGAAGGACACGCCTGGGGACGGGACGGGATTCGCTGTTCACCGCGGAGATGCCCGTCCAACGGATGAAGGCCTGTCCACTGCTTTACGACGCCGGTGGACAGGGCGATCGTCCCGGTCGGGGACCACGGCCCCCGAAGTCCGCCCGCACCCTCGAGTCCACCTTCGGCCCCGGAACCGCCGGCCCTCACACGGAGGCGAGGCAGCCGTGCCACCCGGGCAGTTAAGGCGTGCCGCCCTGCTGGCGGCCCATCCAGTCGATGATGGCCTGCTCGGTGCGGGCGAGCGCGTCGGTGGGGCTGAACTGCAGCAGCTCCGTCCCCGCGTCGACGTACGGCCGGTGGCCCGGCGGCTGGTAGAACGCGTCGCCGGCCTCGTACACCTCCTCGTGGTCGGTGAAGACGAAGCGCATGCGCCCGGCGATGACGTAGCCCCAGTGCGGGCAGTGGCACTGCCCGTCGGGCAGCGACTGAAGCGGCCCGTCCAGGTCCGCGTCCGCCGCGAAGGAGACGAATTCGACGGTGTAGCCGTTCATCTCCTCGCGGCGGTCGGTCACCGGACCGAACTCCTGGACGTTCGTCGCGGACTGCTTGGATACCTTCGGCATCGCTCGACTCCTCTCCGTGACGGCCCCCGAGACTTCCCGTCGTTTCGAGTCGACCACTCCGTACGACCGGGTGCATCCGGGCGGTGGGGCAGGCGGTGTCGGACGCTCGCCGCCGGGGTGGCCGCGGGCGGCGGCGTGGTGCGCTGGTCCCGAGGGGGCGCCGGAAGCCGGTTGCCGGCCTCGTCGACGGCCTTGGGCTGCCGGGTCTTGAGGTGGTCCGGAGGCCGTCGCGCGGTGGCTGGTCAGCGGGCGATCGAGATCGCGAAGGGCGTGAACCCGCTGGCGCGGATGACGTGCGGCACGAACAGGATCGCGGCTTCCGTGGCGCGGGCGGTGTGGATGCCGCCGAGATCGGTGATCCACTCCTCGTGCCAGCCGAGGTCGGCGAGCAGGTCGCGGACGGTCTGCTTGGCCTGCGGGTCCTCGCCGGACAGGAACGCGGTCGGCGGCTCGGTGAGGGTGGCCGGCGCGGTCATCACCGGGAAGAGCATGGTGTTGAGGGTCTTGACGACGCGCGTCTGCGGGAGAGCCTCCTGGAGTTGCTCGGCCAGGCTGGAGCCGGGGTAGATCAGGTCGGCGGGCAGTCCGTCCGGTCCGTCGACGGTGGCGTTGGAGACGTCGACGAGGATCTTGCCGCGCAGCTCTTCGCGCAGGGCGGCGAGCCGTTCCAGCGAGCCGGCGCCCGGGGTGGCGTTGATGACGACCTCGGCCGTCCGGGCGGCAGCGGCGGCGGCGCCCGGTGCGCGGTCCACCGCGCTCACCTCGTGCCCCGCCCGGGTGAGGGCGGCGGCCAGGTTGCCGCCGACGCGGCCGTTCCCGAGGACTGCGATCGTGGTCATGGTGGTCAGGTCCTTTTCGTTGCGGATGGGTTGTGGCCGCGGGTCGTGGCCGTGAGCGGTGGCAGTGGGTTGTGGCCGCGGGTGGTGATGTGCGGTCAGCGGGAGAGCGTGGCGACGGCCGCGGCGTGGACACCGGGCGTGGCGGCCAGGAAGCTCGCGCTCTGCGGGGTCCAGGGGCGGCCCTGGGCGTCGGAGACCGTCCCGCCGGCCTCGGTGACGAGCAGCGCGCCGGGCAGCAGGTCCGCGCGGGCGCCGGCGAACTGCCAGAAGGCGTCCATCCGGCCGGCGGCCACGTTCACCAGGTGCAGCGTCGCGGGCACGGCGGTGCGCACCACGAGCGCGTCGGAGAGCATCGCGGTGATCGAGGAGCCGACCCGGCGCACGACCGCCTCGTCCTCGTCCGGTCGGGCCTGGCTGGTGGCCACGATGCCCAGGCCCAGGTCCTCGGTCGGGGAGACGCGCAGCGGCCGCCCGTCGAGGTGGGCGCCCGCGCCGGCGAGCGCGGTGTAGGTCTCGCCGGTCAGCGGGAGGTGGACGACGGTGAGCACCGGCTGGTTGTCGTGCACCAGGGTGGCGGTGACCGCCCACTCCGGCAGGGCGTGCAGGTGGTTGACGTTGCCCTCGGCCGGGTCCACCACCCACCACTCGCCGGCCGGCAGCGCCCCGCCGTCCAGCTCGTCCTCCACCCAGCCCGCGCCCGGGCGCAGTTCGGTGAGGGCGGGGCGCAGGATGGCGAGGGCCGCGTCGTCGTTGGCGGCGAGTGCGGCCATCAGCTCCTCGCGGGTCCGGTAGGGGACCACGTCGCCGAAGCGCTCGCGCAGCGCCGCACCGGCCGCGCGCACCGCGTCCGTGGTCCGGGCGAGCAGATCGGCGGCGGAGAGCGTGGCGCCGGAGAGGTCGGCGGCGGTGGCCTGAGGCATTGCGGACATGGCGGTACTCCCGTGCGAGAAGGGGTGGTTGAGGCCGGTCCAGCCGCGTCGTGCGGTGCGTCCTGCGCTCTGGTGACGAAGGTATCCAGGCCCGACGTTACCTTCAAGTGCATGTCAAGCACGGGAAGGATGACTCCCATGCAACTGAACGGGCACTGCTCGCCGCCCTCGACCGCTCCTCGCCCCCTCCCGGCGGATCGGCTCGCGCCGCTCGCCGAGCCCGGCGTGGGCGTAGGCGGGTCGGCTCGCTTCCAGCCGGACGCCACTGGCCGATCCCGCGGGTCGCGGGGTCGGTCGCCAGCGCCGCCGCCTCCCGCAACGACCGGGCGCCGCGGCACCGCCCACCCGCGAACACCCGCGAACACCCTTGCCCGGCACCGGTGTCGGGGACGCCCGGCCCGCGCCCACACCCGCTGCCGTCGGCCGGGCCGGGCCGGACCGGACCGGGCCGGACCGGACGCACTACGCCGCTGCGGTGATCCTGACACCCGGCACGACGGCGCCTCCCCCGCCACGGCCGGACGATTCGCATACTGACCGGGATCCGTCCACCGGAAAGGACCCGTGCAATGCGAAGAGGACCCGGATCGGCAGCCGCCGCCGCGTTCGCCCTGACCACCGCCCTGACCGCCGTGCTGACCACCGCGCCGGCGGCGGGCGCCGCCACCGTCGACACGTGCGGGGGTTCCGTCGGCGACTACGTCGGCGCGGCCGGCCTCGACGCACCGTTCACCGGTGCCGCCTCCGCCAACGGCAACGACCGCACCATGACCGTCACCCCGGTCGTCGCGGGTGCCAACACCTTCAAGACCGAGATCGCCACCGGCCCCAGCGACTCCCGGTACGCCATCGGCTCCTTCGAGATCAGGGTCGACACGAGCGGCCGCGGCCAGATCCGCTTCGTCTCCTACGCCGGTCACGCGATCGGCGACAGCGTCGTCTGCGCGGACGGCGGGACCCGCGTCACGAAGATCAGCGGCGAGGTCCGCGTCCAGGACGTCACCAAGCGCATCCCGTTCACCGTCAGCCGTGTCTGATCCGGCCCGTCCGCCAGCGACGGCGCGGTGCCACCGGTGACCCCGCCGACCCCGCCACGGGCCGCCGCGGCGCCGACCGGCCGGCAGGAGGCGTCCGGGGCCTGCCCGCCGCCACCGCGCCGGCCCGCGGCCCGCTGCCCGCACGGCCGCGAGCCCGCCCACCTGCTGGGCGACAGCGTCGCCGGGTACGAGCCGCTGCGGCTGCTGCGCCGCCGGGGCTGCCAGAACGTCTTCCGGGCCACGGCCCCCGACGGCGGGGACGTCGCGCTCAAGACCACCTGCCGCGACGCCCCGGCCGACGTACTCGCCCGCGCCCGCAACGAGGTCCACGGCCTGCGGGCCGCCGCCGCGCACCCGGACACCGCCGGCCTCCTCGGCGAAGGCGTCCACCACGACCTGCACTACCTCGCCTCCACCTGGCAGAGGGGGCTGACCCTCCACCAACTGCTGCCCCACCTCGACCGCTCCATGGCCGCGTGGTCCGCCGACAGCGCCGAGCTGTTCACCCACCTCGCCCTGGCCCTGGGCCACGCCGTCGAAGGACTCCACCACCACGGCGTCGTCCACGCCGACCTCAGCCCCCGCAACATCGTCCTCGACCACGGCCGCACCCTCACGCTCATCGACCTCGACAGCTGCGTACGCGACGGCGACCCCGCCGGCGCCGCGCTGAACCGCTGTGCCACCACCGCCTACGCCGCACCCGAGTGCCTCGCGCCCCGCCCGCGCCCCGCGCCCACCAGGGCCGCCGACCAGTACAGCGCGGCCGCGATCCTCCACCGCGTCCTCCGGCAACACCCCCACCAGCCCGCCGCCGACAGCCGGGCCCGCACCCGGGAGCACCGGCTCACCCGTCCCGTCCGGCCCCTCACCGGCTGGCCCGACACCGTCTGGCCCGGCCTCCGGGAAACCCTCCGGCAGGCCCTCGCCCCCGACCCCGACGCCCGCCACCCCACCACCGGCCACTTCACCGACCGCCTACGCCGCGCCCTGACCCTCACCCTTCCCGGAGAACACCCATGAACCAGCCAGCCCGCCGATCCTTCCTCCTCGCCACCGCGGCACTGCTCCTCGCTCCCGCCTCCACCGCCGCCGCCGCGGCCACCACGACGGGGACGGGCGCCCGAAGCGGGGCAGCGGGCACAGGGGGCACGAACGACGAACGCGCCCGCACGGAGGGCGACGGGCACCCCGATCCGCACCGGGGTGTCACGCTCGAGGACGACTCGTCCAGCAGCTCCTCCAGCTCCGAGGAGATCGTCATCATCGACCATTCCTCGTCCAGCAGTTCCTCCAGCTCCGAGGAGATCGTCGTCGTCGTCGAGGAGCCCTAGTCCGGCAGTCCTTCCCGCCCCTGGAGGGAGAAGAAGTGGTGCTGTACGCCCTCACGACCTCGCGCGCTTCAGAGAGCACGTTCATGGTCTCCACGCAGTCCCGCTGGTCCCGGTGTTCCGGAGCCTCGATTCTCCCAGTCCACGGGGTGCACGTCACCGGACCGGGAGCCGGACGCTTCGCCCCCGCTGTCGGGTCGGGCCCACCGTTTCGGGCGACGGCCACCCAGTCCGCGCGGCGAGGCCGAGCCCCCCAGGTGGCCGGGCTCCCGGGCGGCCGTCACCGCACGCAGAGCCGGTCAAGGGCCTCGCGGCTCTCCTCGTCCGCGGCTCGGTAGACCAGCAGGCGCAGTTCCGGGTCCTGGAGCGGCAGCAGGACGTCGAAGTCGACGGTGATCGCACCGACGACCGGATGCCGCAGCGACTTCCGGCCGCGTCCGTTGACGCTGACCTCCCGCTCGGCCCACAAGCGGGCGAAGCCCTCGTCCTGTGCGGCGAACTCGGCGATGAGGCCGGACAGTTCCCGGTCCTGCGGGTGCGCGGCCCATGCCGCGCGCAGGTGGGCGATCCCGTCCCGCAGCACCTGCTCCCGGTCGGTGTAGAAGCCGCGCATCTCCGGGTGCAGCAGGCACAGCCACATCGCGTTGCGCCGTGCGGGCGGCACGGCCTCGAAGCCCGGTAGCAGGCGGGCCATTTCGGGGTTCCAGGCGAGGATGTCGTAGCGGTAGTCCAGCAGCATGGCCGGCAGCGGCGAGAGGTCGCCGACCAGGCGGGCCAGCGACGGGGCCACACCGGCGTCCGGACCGCCGGTGGTGCCGGGACGGCGGCGTCCGGCCAGGTCGAACAGGTAGTCGCGTTCGCCCGGGTCCAGGCACAGGGCCCGGGCCAGCGCCGCCAGAACCTCTGCCGAGGGCCGCAGCCCGCGGCCCTGCTCCAGCCGGACCACGTAGTCGGTACTGACCCCGGCCAGTTCGGCGACCTCCTCCCGGCGCAGTCCGGGCGTGCGCCGGGCCCGCCGGTGCGAGGGCAGGCCCAGCCGCTCCGGGTCCAGCCGTTCGCGCCTGCTTCGCAGGAAGGCCGCCAGTTCGACGGTGGTGTCCACGGTGCGTGTCGTCATGACCGGTCCAACCGCCAGGGTGGGACCGGCCTTCCCAGGAACGTCCCTCCCTTATCAGGGGTCGGCCGCCGCCGCAGACTCGGTCCCGGCAACGGAACACGAACACACGCGAGCACAGGAGAGCCTGATGGCACTGGCCCTGGACGACTACCGACTGCTGGGCCGCTCGGGACTGCGGGTCTCACCGCTGGCCCTGGGCACCGCGACCTTCGGCACCGAATGGGGGTGGGGCGCCGAACGGGCCGAGGCCCGCAAGCTGTTCGACCGCTACGTCGGGCTCGGCGGCAACCTCCTCGACACCGCCGACACCTACACCGACGGAAGCTCCGAGCGCCTGCTGGGCGAGTTCGCCCGCGAGGAGCGCGAACGCCTGGTGCTGGCGACCAAGTACTCGACCCTGCGCCGCCCCGGCGACCCCAACTCCGGGGGCGGGCACCGCAAGGCGCTGTCCGGCTCGGTGGAGGGCAGCCTGCGGCGGCTCGGCACCGACTACCTCGACCTGCTGTACCTGCACGTCTGGGACTTCCGGACCTCGGTGGAGGAGGTGCTGCGCGGCCTGGACGACCTGGTCCGGCAGGGCAAGGTGCTGTACGTGGCGATCTCCAACACCCCGGCCTGGCAGGTGTCCCGGATGCAGGCGATCGCCGACCTGCGCGGCTGGTCGCCACTGGTCGCGCTGCAGGTCGAGTACAGCCTGATCGAACGCACCGCGGAGCGCGACCTGATCCCGATGGCCCGGGAGCTGGGCCTGGGCGTGGTCCCGTACTCACCGCTCGGCGGCGGGGTGCTCAGCGGCAAATACGGTCGGGAGGACGTGGGCGCGACGGGTGCCGGCCCCGACGGGAGCACCCGCCGGAGCCACAACCTAGCCCTGGGCACCCTCACCGAACGCAGCCTCGGCGTGGCCGAGGTGGTCCGGGAGGTGGCCGGCGAGCTGGGGCGCACCCCGGCCCAGGTGGCGCTGGCCTGGACGCTGCGGAAGCCGGGCGTGACGAGCACGCTGCTCGGCGCACGCACCCCCGCCCAGCTGGAGGACAACCTGGGCGCCCTGGCGGTCGAGCTGACGGACGCCCAGCTGGGCCGGCTCGACGCGGCGGGCGCGATCGCCCTCGGCCAGCCGCACGAGCTGCTGACGAGCGAGCCCATCCGCCGGGTGACCACCGGCGACCTGCGGATCGAGACCCGCAGCTGACGGCCGGCCGTCAGCTGCGGGAACCGGGGTCCGGATCCGCGGTCAGGGACCGGGGCCGGGCCCGCGGTCGGGAGCAGCCGTCGGTTCACCGTCCGGGCGAACCGCGTCCGGCTGGCTTCCGTCGTCGGACTCCGTCGAAGGGGCCTGCCGACCACATCGTCATCGTCGGGTTCGCGCGTGACCCGTACCCGGCACGGGCCGGCGGAGCCGCCGGCCTGTGCCGGGTGGCGCTCGGCCTCCACGTCAAGCCCCACTACTCCCGCGCCCCCGCCGCCTCGATCGACCGCCCGCGGGTGACGCGCCAGGCGGCGAGCACGGCCGCGGTCACCGCGACCGCGGCGCACAGGACCACCACCTGCGCGAGCGGTGCCCACGGGACGGTGGCCGCGAACCCGCCCACCAGGCGGTGCAGCGCGGTCGCCTGGGTGGCCGCGACCGCCGCGCCGGCCACGGCGGCGAGCAGGGTGCCCACCAGCACGGCGAGCAGGGACTCCGCCGCGATCAGCCGCAGGGTCTGGGCCCTGGTCGCCCCGGCGAGGTTGAGTGCCGCGAGTTCGCGCCGCCGGCCGGCCGCGGCCATGACCAGGGTGTTGGCTACCGAGAGCAGCGAGTAGCCGACCGAGATCCCGAGCACGACCACGCTCGCGTTCCGCGACTGCGCGCGCTGCTTGGCCGCCGAGCGGTCGAAGTAGAGGTCGGCTGGTCCGACCGCGGCGTCCAGGCCGTCGAGCGCCGTCCGGGCCGTTGCCGCGTCGGCGGGCGTGTCGAGCCAGGCCAGCGCGGGCAGTGCGCCCGCCGTGTGTGCCGCCGAGAGGTAGGTGTCGTCGCCGTTGAGACCGGTCCGGACCACCGCCGCGATGCGCAGTGCGGTCCGTGACCCGTCCGGGAGCCAGCAGGTGACGGTCTGCCCCGGTGACAGGTCGTCACTGCGGGCGGTGTGCTCGTCGACCACCAGGAAGTCGTCGCCGAGCCCGGTCAGTGAGCCGGCGACCACGGTCGGCTTCAGCACCGAGCCGAGTGCGTCGGGCCGGACGGCCTTTCCGCTGAGCGAGTCCAGGACGGTGCCGTCGGCGCCGCTGATCTCCAGCCGGGTGGGGGTGACCGTGGTGGCCCGCAGGTTCGCGAGCGCGGCGGCCGTCGGACGGTCCAGCAGCCCGCCGTCCAGGGGCAGCACCACGGCGGCGGCACGGGTCTGGCTTCGCGCGAGATCGGCGCGGGCCCCGTCGCCGGCGCCCTGCATGCTCATCATGGCCGCGACCAACCCCACGGCCACCACCACGGGGGTGACCGTGGCGGCGGTCCGGCGCCCGGCGTTGAGCGTGTTCTGGCGGACGATCAGCGGACCCGCGCCGAGCCGGGCCAGCGGCCAGGTGGCCAGCCGGGCGACGGGCCGCAGCAGCACGGGCGCGAGCAGGGCAAGACCGCCGACGAAGAGCAGCGGCACGGCGCCGTACTTGCGGGCGTTCACCGCGTACTCGGGTGAGGTCGCAGTGATCGTCCAGCCGGTCGCGACGGCGCCGGCGAACAGGCCCAGGGCCAGTACCCAGCGCAGCGGGGTCATCGCCCGGCTGTTCGCGGCGGAGTCCCGCAGCGCCGCGACCGGGCGTACCCGGGCGGCCCGGACGGCGACGGCGGCGGCGCCCGACAGCGCGGCGGCGACGCCCAGGAGAGCGGCGAGCAGCAGCGCGAGCGGATCGGCGCCGACGTCGAACCATCCGGGTGCGACACCGTGGTGGACCATCCACCCGCGCAGCACGCCGGCGCCCGCCACCCCGAGCAGCGACCCGAGCAGCGACCCGGCCGTGCCGACCAGTCCGGCCTCGGCCAGGACCAGGCCGGCCACCTGGCACGGGGTGGCCCCGGTCAGCCGGAGCAGCGCAAGCTCGCGGCCGCGCTGCTCGATCGAGAAGGCGAAGGTCGCGATCACGATGAAGACCGCGACCGAGACCGCGATTCCACTGGTGGTGGCGGCCATGGCCTGCGCGTTCAGCAGCTGGTCCGCACCGCCGGACGGGTCGGGATCGGCCTGGCGGCGGTCCTGCCCGGTGAGCAGCAGCACGCCGTCGGCTGTCGGCAGGGCGGCTGCCGGGCCGGTGGTCGCCAGTGCGTTGACGGGTGGCGAGATCCGCGCGGCGGCGGCGTCGGTGAAGAAGGCGGCGTGTTCGAACCAGCGCTGCTCGGTGGCGCCGACGACGGTGTAGGCGGAGCGTCCGGCCGCGGTCGCGAGTGGGATCCGGTGGCCGACCAGCTCGGCGCCGCCGGTCAGCACGATCTCGTCGTCCGCCACCGGCGCCCGGCCGGTCGTCAGGTGGTACGGCGTCAAGGCTGCCGATGACCAGCCGTGTCCGACGGCGTCGGACGGGCCGCCCGGGTGGCGGGCCGCAAAGGTGCGGTCGGCGACGACCCCGGCCGGCGCACCGCCCGCCACGGTGGCCGGCAGCCCGGTGGGAAGCCGGGCCGCCTCGCCGCGCGCGTCGGCGGGCACGGCCACGGCCGTGGCGGCCGCGAACCGCTGGGGCGCGGGGTGGGGCGTACCGGCGGTCGCGGCCAGGACGAGCGACATCATCGAGATCAGCCCGGTGCCCAGGACGAGGGCGGCGAACACCCCGGCGAAGGCGGTCCAGCGGCTGCGCAGGTTGGCCATGGCCAGCTTCAGCACGCCGCGGCCTCCTCGAGGTGGTCGCGGCCGGCGCCGCCGGGTTCGTCGTCGGCCGGCTCCAGCGCGGCCATCCGGGCGGCGACCGCCTCGGCCGTCGGGTCCGCCAGCTCGTCCACCACCCGGCCGTCGGCGAGGAAGACCACCCGCCCGGCGTACGAGGCGGCCACCGGGTCGTGGGTCACCATGATGATCGTCTGCCCGTGCTCGGCGACGATCCGGCGCAACAGCGCCAGCACCTCCCGGGAGGTGCGGGAGTCCAGGGCCCCGGTCGGCTCGTCGGCGAAGAGCACCTGAGGGCGGGTGACCAGGGCGCGGGCGATGGCCACGCGCTGCTGCTGGCCGCCCGAGAGCTCGCTCGGCAGGTGCGCGGCTCGCGCGGCCAGGCCCAGTTCGGACAGTACCCGGTCGACGTCGGCGGGCCGGGGCGGCTTCTTGGCCAGCTGGAGCGGCAGCTCGACGTTCTGCCGGGCGGTCAGCGTGGGCAGCAGGTTGAAGGACTGGAAGACGAAGCCGATCCGCTCACGGCGCAGCCTGGTCAGGGCCGTCTCCGACATGCCGCGCGGGTCCACTCCGGCGAGGCGGACCCGGCCCTCGTCCACCTGGTCGAGCCCCGCCGCGCACTGGAGCAGGGTCGACTTTCCGGAGCCGGACGGCCCCATCACCGCGGTGAAGGAGCCGGCCGGGAACTCCAGGGTCACCCCGTCCAGGGCCGCGACCCGGCTCTCACCGCTGCCGTACACCCGCCGGACTCCGGTCAGCGCGACGACCGCGCTGTCTTGCACCATGCTGAACTGCCCCCGAGCTGAATGATCATTGAAAGAGGTGACAGTCATACCAGCTTGGGAGCCGATCGAGGGCTGAGTTCGGGCACGTCCGGCCTGTCAGGCCGTGGCGGACGCGCGGCGGGCCGGGGGCAGCGGGCCGGGGGACGACGGCCGCCGCGCCCCTCACCCGGGCGGGGCCGGGCGCTCCAGCGCCGGCAGCACCTTGTCCAGCGTGATCGGCAGGTCCCGCACCCGCACGCCGCAGGCGTGCCACACCGCGTTCGACACCGCGGCGGCCGTGCCGACGATGCCGATCTCCCCGATGCCCTTGGACCCCACGGCGTTGACGTGCGGATCCTGCTCGGCGAGCCAGTGCGCCTCGATCCCGACGACGTCCGCGTTGGCCGCCACGTGGTAGTCCGCGAGGTCGTGGTTGACGACGTGCCCGGTACGGGGGTCGAGCACCCCGCTCTCGTGCAGCGCCATCGACAGCCCCATCGTCATCCCGCCGACGAACTGCGAGCGCGCCGTGCGCGGGTTGATGATCCGACCCGCGGCGAACACGCCCAGCAGCCGCGGCACCCGCACCTCACCGGTGTCCGCGTGGACGTGCGCCTCGGCGAACCGCGCCCCGAAGGCGTGCATCGCGTAGCGGTCGTCGGCCGGCCCGACGGAGCCGAGCGCCTCGGCCCCCTCCGGCGGCTCGGCCCCGTACCGGGCCAGGAAGGCACGCGCGGCCTCGACCACGGCCGAGCCCCACGTCGTCATGCCCGAGGAGCCTCCGGCCACCGACGCCACCGGGTAGTCGGTGTCACCGATGCGCACCTCCACCTCCCCCACCGGCGCCCCGA
This sequence comes from Kitasatospora sp. NPDC051702, assembly GCF_040681575.1. Lineage (NCBI taxonomy): Bacteria > Bacillati > Actinomycetota > Actinomycetes > Kitasatosporales > Streptomycetaceae > Kitasatospora > Kitasatospora sp. NPDC051702. Next base: position 110,197 of record NZ_JBFAZB010000009.1, on the reverse strand, counting down.
GGGCGTCCGCGGCGATCTGCGCCAGCGTCGTCCACGTCCCGGTGCCGAGGTCGGCCGCGCCGATCTCGACGACGAAGCGCCCGCCCTCCCACCGGATCACCGCCGTCGACTTCGACATGCGGCTGACCGGATAGGTGGAGGCCGCGACGCCCGTACCGACCAGCCAGTCGCCGCGCCGGCGCACCCCGGGCCGCGGGTCGCGCCGCGGCCAGTCGAACCGCGCCGCCCCCTCCCGCAGGCAGCCCACCAGGTTGCGGCTGGAGAACGGCCTGCCCGAGCCGGGCTCGACCGCGGGCTCGTTGCGCACCCGCAACTCGACCGGGTCCACGCCCAGCCGCTCGGCCAGCTCGTCCATCGCCACCTCCGGGCCGAACATGCCGGGACACTCGCCGGGAGCGCGCATCCAGGACGGCACCGGCACGTCGAGCGCGGCGAGCCGCTCTTGTGGTCTTCCCTCAGCAGCACGATCGCGTCCATGCACGGTCCTTTCGGTGGGGTGGAAGTCGGCGCCGGACGCACTGGCACCCGGCTTCCGGGCACCCGCGCGGGCGCGCCGGGCAGACCACCCGCATGCCGCAGCCTGCCGCTGCGGTCCCCTGTCCGGACGGCCGGCGGCGGCCGGAGGACCGCCCGACGGCGGAACCGGGCGTGGGGGCACCCGGCACGGGTAGGCGCCCGCTGTCAGGGGCCGGGCCGAGGAAGAAGAGGGGTCGAGACCATGACCGCCATCGCCGCACCGACCGCGCCGCTACCCCCGGCGCCGCCACTGCCCCGCCGGCCGCCTCGCCGGCCGGCACCGCTCCTGCCCGACCTGCCCCCTCCCCCGGGCTGTGCCACCGAGCCCGCCGACGCGGGCACCACCCGAGCGGGACGCCACCCGGGCCTGGCCCGGCGCACTGACCTGAGAGCCGCCCGGACCTGACAGCCACGGCGACCGCGTGCTGCGCCTCACCGTTCACGGACCCCAGGAACGCCCGCGGCCACGGGCGGACCGCGGGCGCATACGCGCCCGGCGCACGGGTACCCGCCCGGCATGCTGACCCTCGGCATCGAGGAGGAGTACCTCCTGCTCCACCCGGCCACCGGCCTCCCGGTGGCCCGCGCCGCCCAGGTACGCCGCGCCGCCCGTCTCCAGCCCGCCCTGGAACGCGACGAGGTCCAGCACGAACTCCTCCAGGCCCAGCTGGAAGTCGCCACCCCCGTCTGCCACGGCCTGGAGGAAGCCGGCGGCCATCTGCTGCGCATGCGCCTGGCCCTGGGCGAAGCCGCCCGGCAGGAGGGCTGCCGCCTGGTCGCATCTGGTGCGGCGCCCTTCGCCGACCGGGTGCCCGTGCCGGTGACCGACACCGCCCGCTACCAGGCCATGCACGCCGACGCCCGGATGCTCACCGATGAGCAGATGATCTGCGGCATGCACGTCCACCTGGGCATTCCCGACCGTGCGGCCGGGGTCACGGTGATGAACGGGTTGCGGCGCTGGCTGCCCCTGTTGGTCGCGCTCGCCGCGAACTCGCCGCTGTGGCACAACACCGACACCGGGTTCGCGAGCTGGCGCACCCTCGTCTTCGGCCGCTGGCCCGTCAGCGGACCGCCGCCGGTGTTCGACGGCGCGCACGACTACGACCGGCGCACCACGGGCCTGGTCGGACGCGGGCTGATAGGCGACCTCGGGCAGATCTACTGGCACATCCGCCTCTCCGAGCACTTCCCCACCGTCGAGATCCGGGCCATGGACGTCCAGGTACGGCCCGACGAAGCGGTGATGCTCGCGGGAATCGTGAGGGCCCTGGCCACCCGAGCCCTCACCGACGCGCGATCCGGACACCGGCCCCCGCCCGTCGAACCGGAACTCCTGGCGGCCGCGATGTGGCACAGTGCACGGCACGGCTGCACGGGCACCGTGTTCGACCCGACCTCCGACCGTCTGGCCCCCGTTGCCGATGCCGTGGCCGCCCTGCTCGACCACACCGGCCCGGTGATCGACGGCACCGGGGACGGGCGCCACATCGCCCCCGCGCTGGAACGCCTGCTGCGGGAGGGCAACGGCGCCCGACGCCAGCTGCGCCGACTGCGCACCGAAGGCCGGACCGGCCTCGTGGCGATGCTCACCGACCAGACCACCGGCCACTGAGCTCCCCCGCTCCCCGGAGCCGACCTCCCCGCAGCCCGGGCCTGGTCGGCGGTGTGCCCGGCGCCCGTGGCCCGGGGCCGTCCCGGCGGCCCCGTCGAGGGCGGGCTCCGGGACGGCCGGCGCTGCCTAGACCGTCATCGGCCCGAGGGCCACCGCCGTCTCCCCGGGACCGAGCGCATCCCGTCGGGCGCGTCCCCGTCGTTCCCCGTCCCCGTCTCCACCGCCCTGGCGGGGCCGACCGCCCCGGCGTGGCAGCATGCCAGGGCGTGGACATGCGCCGCAGGAGCCCCGTGAGCCTGACCGGCCCCGCCGACGGCCCGTGGTGGTGCCGGTGGGACCACCGCCCTCTGAGACCCGGACAACGCGGGCAGGCAGGCGTCGACCGGTCCTCAGGGCATCGCGACGGCGTGCAGAACCGGATGGCCGTCGGCGTAGTCGTCGGGCGCGGACAGCACGGTCGCCGCCTCCCCCTCGATCCGCAGCCGCCACAGCCCGGCGGGGTCCTTCCACACGTGGCCGCCACCGGGAGCCACGTCGTCGCTCAGATGCACCAGCAGCACCTTGGGACGGGCGTGTCCGACCCGGCCCGGGGGCGCGAACCCTCGAAAGAGGAGGAGCAGGGGGTGCCAGGGCAGAGCGTGGAGAGCGAAGCCCGCGCGGCGAGGAGCAGGGCCCCTCGAAGCACCGGCGTGACCAGGGGACCAAGGGCCCGTCCCGCCGTCCGGCCGGAGGCTACTCCCAGAAGGCCCGAACAGGTGTCGGCCCGCAGGAACCCGACCAGTCCGAAGGTGGTCAGTGACCAGCCCTCACCCGCTCAGGTCTCCTCGAGCAAGCGCCTGCGGCACTGGCTCGCGGGAACCACAGCGGCTTCGGTCCGGTCACTGATGTCCCGGGGTCGCCGACGGCTCGTCCTCCGCGAGGCCCAACGCCTCCAGAAGCCGCCTGCAGTCTTCGCGGTCGAGCGCGTGAGCGGCTATCGTCCTGCGCGCCCGGCACAGGACCGATTCCGGTACCGAACCGGCTGGTTCGAGAATCTCGCCGACCGACGCCGGGTCCCAGTTCGGACGCATCAGCAGAGAACCCCTTCGCATGCGGGTGAATCTTTCAGGCTACTGCGCCACCCCACAGCCCGGAAGGACGCCTCCTCCCCCGTCTGCCGGCCGCCGTCGACGCGGCCAAGGGGGTTGGACCGGCACCCGCTGCCCAGGCGCCCGACAGGGCGTCGCCGCCCTCCTCGACCCCAGCCGCGCGGCGACGCCCACCAGGTCCATTCCGTTGGCGGCGGCACGGTCGTTTCCCGCCTGCCAGGGACGGGCAGCCGTCCGGCAAGCCTCGGCTCGAGGCCCTGACAGAGGAGCCGCCGCCAACGGTGCCCGCCGACAGCACAACCCCCGGGTGGTCCGTGCACGCGTCCGACGGCTGGCACTGCGGTGGCTCCTCGGAAGGGGGACACGCACAGAACCGGGTGCGCTTCGAGGCCCACCCGGGACGTTCGACGAGCGGGCGGCCCGGGCCCTGGACGGAGACGGCGCGCACGACGTGCGCCGCTCCCCCGCGGCCCTGCCGGAGCCACGCCCCGTGCCCTGGTGGCCCTGCTGCAGAACCCGGTCAGTCCGGCTCACCGACTGGCACGACAGCCGTCATACGGACGTCATGCGGATGAGGCGTTTCGCATCGTAGGGAGCGGGCAGGCGGCCGAGGCGTCCGATCGGACGCCTTCGGTCTCCTGGGCAGTTGGGGGTGTGCGGTGGCTCGGTCGTCGGGTGGCGACGGACGGTGGTGGCGGGCCCTGCGGCGCACGCCGCTGACGATGTGGAACGACGACGTCACCGACTTCGCCGCAGCCCTGACGTACTACGCGATCCTGGCGGTCCTGCCGGCACTGCTGGCCACGGTGGTCGGCTTCGCACTGATCAGCCCGGCGGTGGCCCGGGACGCGGCGGCGCACCTGGCCGGGCTGGTGCCGGGCCAGGCCGGCGCGCAGCTGGGCGGAGTGCTGTCCCAGGCACTGGGCGGTGGTTCGACCGGCTGGACACTGCTGGCAGCGGGCGCCGGCAGCGCGCTGTGGTCGTGCTGCAGCTATCTGGCGGTGTTCCGGCGGGCGCTCCACCGGATGCACGGCACCAGCGACCGGCGCTCCCCGCTGCGCAAGGCCCCGCGGATCGTGGCGACGGCGGCGGTGCTGCTGGTACTGCTGGCGGTGAGCGCCCTGGCCCTGATCCTGAGCGGTCCTGTCGCCGAGGGCGTGGGCCGGGCTCTGCACCTGGGCGGGACGGTACCGCTGGTGTGGTCGCTCGTCCGCTGGCCCGTTCTGCTGCTGGTGGTGGCGGTACTGGTGCTGGTCGTCTTCCGGACCGGCCCCGAACCGGCGCGGCGGCGGCACACCAGCCTGCCCGGCGGAGCCCTGGCGGCGGCGCTCTGGCTGGCCTTCTCGGCCGGCTTCACGCTGTACACCAGCGCCCTGGGCACCTACAGCCGCCTGTACGGCTCGCTTGCGGGGACGGTGCTGTTCCTGATCTGGCTGTGGCTCTCCAACCTGGCGCTGCTGGCGGGTGCACAGTTCGCAGCGGAACTACGCCGCGACGCCGCCGGGCCGGCCGGCGTATCCGGAGCCACGGTTCAGCCACCCGTCAGCAGCCCCCGACCGGCCGAAGGCTGAAGCTGCTCCACGAGGTGCCGGGCCGTTCCTCCTGAGCTTCGTGTTCGTCGAGCGCCACCGCACCGGCGCTCCACGACCGCCGGTGGTCCTCGCCGGCACGGGCGCAGCGCGGCGTCGGCGGCACGGGCGGCCTCCGGCTGCACTTGGGCTCCCCGGTCCTTCCGCTGCTGGTCACAGGACCGGCAACGGTCCGAACGGGCGTGCCTGGCGTGACCGGCAGGCCGCAGTGACCCGGCAGCCGTCGGGGCGGGCGGATCGGCCGGTTGCCCGAGCGCGTCGGCCAGGCTTCAGCCGTCGAAGCGGAACCAGCGGAAGCCGTGGTCGATGAGTGCCGTCAGGGTCCCGCGGTGGAGCCCGGAGGACGGCACGGCGGGAGCGGCCCACTTCGGGCGGGTGGCCGGGTCGGGAGTTTCTGACCCGGCCACCCTGCCGCCATGTCCCACGACTCGGTCAGGGCTCGACCGGGACGGACGTCATGGCCGCGGAGCCGTGGGGTGCCCGGTCCGGATCGCGTCCGCCTGGACCTCGAAGACGATCACGAGCCCGTCGTGTTCGTCTCCCTGCTCGCCGACGCGCGTGAACCCGGAGCCCGCGACGGTGGCCAGGGAGGCGGTGTTGTCGGCACTGACCCTGGCCCGCACGGTCCTGACGCCGGGTTCGGCGGCGGCCCTGCGGAGCAGCGCCTCCAGCATGGCGCGGGCGTAGCCCTGGCGGCGGTGCCCGGGCACGACGGTGAAGCCGACCTCGACCGTGCCGTCCTCGTCCGGCGGCCCGTGGAACCCGGCGTCGCCGACCACGACCCCGTCCGGCTCGGACACCACGGCCCGCGTGATCCACGGCGCGGCCTCCGGCTCCCGTGCGAGCTGGTCGGCGCGGTAGCCGAAGATCCAGCGGGCCCGGTCGCCGACGAAGTGCGGGTCCAGGGCCACGCCCGCCTCGGCGCTGGCGCCGGCGAGGTCGCCGTCGGCGAGCGCCCTCAGCGCCTTCGCACCGAGCTCGACGAAACGGACGCGCTGGGGGCTGGTGGGGTGGGGTTCGCTGTTCATCGCGGAGATGCTCGCCCGGCGGCCGGAAGGCTGTCCACCGCTTTTGCGGTCCCGCCGGGCACGGCGGTCGCCCCGGTTGGTGCTCTGGGCGGCTCTCCGCCGGCCGCCGCCTCAGCCCGACCGGGTCGCGCCGTTCAACGGGCGGGCCCCGTGGCGAGTTGGACGGGCCCCCGGAGTTCGACCAGCTCACACGGCGGGTTCTCAGAAGGACCGGAAGATGCCGGAGGGGTCGTTCCGGGCGGCTTCGACGATGTCCGCGAAGGCGAGATTGGCGATCGACAGGTTCGCGTGGATGTCACCGATGCCGGCGGGAACGGTCCGGACGGTGCCGCCGTCCGCCTCGAACTCCTCGTCGCTCGCGTGCTCCTCGTCGCTCGTGTACTCCTCGTCGCTCGCGCACTCCTCGCGGGTCGGCACGGACACCACCAGCAGGGTGTGCTCGCGCCCTTCCATGGCGACGCCGTCCGCCAGGTAGACGACGCTCAGTTCCGGATCGCCCGAGAGCGCGGCGATCACGGCATCGGGCGTCGCACCCGACCAGGCCGGATCGTCCACCACGTGGAGGTGGGGGTCGACATCGTCGCTTCCGTCGAACTCCCACGGCTTCGACAGCTCTGCCAGCACGGACTGCCAGGCCCGGTCGTCGCTGAAGTCGGTTCTGATGACCAGTGCGGCGAACTCGTCGCGCTCGGCAATGGCGGGCAGCATCGTCAGGCTCCGATCTTCACGTGACCGTACGTACGTGTCACGCACACCCTGCCAGCCACCGCTGACAGCCGGTCGCACGGGCCCGGGGCCCGGCCTCCGGCCGAGCCGGGCGGCGGCGATCGGCGGGGCCGGGCCGGGAGCACTGCCGGTTCACGGGTCGGGGGTGTCCGGGCCGGCGGGCAGGACGCGGGCGATGAGGAGGGCGACGTCGTCCGGGGTGTCGGGGCGGCGCAGGGCGGTGAGGAGCAGGTCGCACGTGTCGTCCAGGGGGCGGCGGGGGCCGGCGAGGAGGTCGGCGAGGGTCTGCAGACGGCGGTCGATGTCCTGGTCGCGGACTTCGACGAGGCCGTCGGTGTAGAGGACGAGGTCGTCGCCCGGGCGCAGGGTGAGGTCGCGGGTGGGGAACGGCAGGCCGCCGACGCCCAGCGGCGGGCCGGGGTCGATCCGGACCGGGTGCGGGGTGTCGCCGGGGCGGGCGAGGACGGGCGGGGGGTGGCCGGCGGAGGCGATGCGCAGGAGCCCGGTGGCCGGGTCGAACAGGGCGATCAGGCAGGTGGCCATGGCGTCGCCGAGGTCTCGGGTGGTGGCGTCGAGGTGGGTGAGGAGGTCGGCCGGGTCGGTGGTGAGCCGGGCCAGGGCGCGGGTGGTGGTGCGCAGCTGGCCCATGGTGGCGGCGGCGTTGATCCCGGAGCCCATGACGTCGCCGACGACCAGGGCGGTGCGGTGGCCGGCCAGGGGGATGGTGTCGAACCAGTCGCCGCCGGTGTCGTCGGTGGCGCTGGCGGGCTGGTAGCGGTGGGCGATGGCCAGGCCGGGCGGGTCGGGGGCGTGCTGGGGTGGCAGGAGGTGGCGCTGGAGGGCGATGGTGGCCTGGCGCTGGTGCTGGTACCAGCGGGCGTTGTCGATGGCGACGGCGGCGCGGGCGGCGAGTTCGGTGGCGAGCAGGACGTCGTCCTGGTCGAACGGGTCGGGGTTGCGGGTGCGTTTGAGGTCGAGGGCGCCGAGGACCCGTCCGCGGGCGATGAGCGGCACCGCCAGGTAGGAGTGGACGCCGGCCTCGGCGAGGAGGCGGGCGGCGGTCTCGTCGCGGGCGATCCGGGGCAGGTCGGCGGCGCTCACGTGGGCGACGAGGACGGGGTGGCCGCCGACGGCGGCCTGGGTGACCAGGCGGCGGGGGTGGTAGCGGGTGACCTCGCCGACCGGGTCCGCGGCCAGGGTCGCGGGCGTGGGCTGGGCGGCTTTGATCGCCATCGCGCGGAAGCGGGCGGGCCCGTCGTCGGCGCGGCCCGTCGCCCCGGGCAGGGCGGCGTCCAGCAGGTCGACGGCGGCGATGTCGGCGACCTCCGGCACGGTCACCTCCGCCAGCTCCCGGGCCGTGGTGGGCAGGTCCAGCGTGGTGCCGACCCGGATCGACGCGTCGGCGATCAGCGACAGGCGCCGCCGGGCGCGGGCCGCGGTGAGGGACTGCTCGTAGGGGTTCGTGACGTCGATGACGGAGATCGCCAGCCCCATCACCCGGTGTGCCTGGTCCTCCAGCCGGTAGAACGACGACGTCCACGCGTGGGTGCGGTCGTCGTACGGCATGTGCCCGACGGTGAACTCCTCCAGCACCGGCCGGCCGGTGACCAGCACCCCGCGCATCCGGTCCTCGATCGCCGCGACGTCCAGGTGCGGCAGGACCTCGTGCGGGGTGCGGCCCAGGTGCTCGGCGGCCGGCACCCCGTTGATCCGCTCCAGCGCCGGGTTCACCAGCTCGTAGCGCAGGTCCTCGTCCAGGACCGCGAGGCCTATCGGTGCCTGGTCGACCATCCGCGCCGACAGCGCCAGATCCCGCTCGACCCGCTGCAGGGTCTCCCGGGACGACACGATGCACAGCGCGTACCAGGTGCCGGACGCGGCCTGCAGGCGCATGTTGCGCATCTCCACCAGCACCGTGCGCCCGTCCTTGTGCCGGGCCGGGAACGCCCCCGCCCAGGTGCCCTCGCCGGCCATCACCCGCTCGAACGCCTCCAGCACCGTCTGCCGCCGGTCCGGCGAGACCAGCAGGTCGATCGCCGCGCGGCCGAGCGCCTCCTCGCCCCGGTAGCCGAACAGCGCCTGTGCCTGCGGGCTCCACAGCGAGATCCGCCCCTGCGCGTCCACCACGACGGCCGCCACGCCGAGGACGTCCAGCAGGCCGCCCGCCGCCAGTGCCGCATCGGCCGGCCCCAACCGCTCCGCCACCGTGCACCACCTCCTCGCCCGCTCGCCCGGCCACCGCACCAGGATCCCGTGTCATTCCATCGTCTGCCCGATGCCGCGGACGTGACCGGCGGCCCGGGCCTCGGCCCCGCGCGAAAAGCGGGACGCCGGGCTCCCGGTGTCCCGTCGCCGCCCACTCAGGTCAGGACGGCGCGTACCGAGGCTGCGCCGGGGCCCGCGGGCAGCCGGCCTCCGATCACGACGTCGGCCGCCCGGAGGTGTTCGATCTTGATCCAGTCCCGGGAGCGTGCCCCCGGGAGGTAGCGGGAGTCGCCGTGTCTGGCGATGACGCCTTCGAGCCGGTGTTCGCGTGTCCACCCGTAGGCCTCGGCCACCGAGTCCCCGGTCGGCGGGACGCGCAGACCCGGCTGCCCCGGTTCCGGATTCTCGAGCAGGTCCCGTCGTCGTGCGTACGGCTCGGCGAGCAGGGGGGCGGCCGTGGGCGTGCAGCAGGTCGAACGCGATGAACAGCGTGGGCATGGTCGGCACCCCGGCTTGGACGGCGGCCGGGAGGGTTCCGCTGCTCCTGAAGGCCTTCGTTGTCAGGGGCTGCTGAGAGGATGCGGGCCTGGAGGAGGGCGGCCCCGCTCTGCCCTGGCAGTGAGGAGACGTCAGATGGATTTCGCCAAGACCCTGTTCGCCCACCTCGCGGAGGCACCGCAGACCAGCGGGCCGCGCGATTCGTGGTGGATCCACCCCGTGGGTACGCTCCCGGTCTCCTCGGACATGGCCCTCGTGTTCGACCCCACGTCGGGTGAGGCCGACGGCCTGGAGGTGCCTGCGGGCAGCCATCGGGTGTACGCGGTGATGGATGCGGCGCCGGGAGAGGCGCCGATGACGCTCGGGTTGCTGCTGTGGTTCGACGAGGCACCGCCGGTGGAACTCGGTGAGTACTCGGGCGTGGGCGTGATGACGCACTGCGGCGTCGTGTGCCTCGGCGATCGGCGGGACGACGACGGTGCCCTGGTGAGCGGGCTGATGAGGCTGGCCGGGCAGGAGATCCGGCGCCGTGCGGCGAACGGCCGGGACCGAGGTCTGCTGCCGGCGTTCGAGGGGGCGTGTCGGCAGTACGGTCCCGACGCCCTGCAGCCGCCCGAGGAATCCTCGCCTGACACGTTCCGTGCCGGATGGCACGTCCTGTCGGACGAACGGACCGGGTCGACGGTCATCGCGCTGCTGGACCACGGCGAGAACGGCGGCATCTACCCCTGTCTCGACGCGCAAGGGCGAGAGGTCGCCCACCTCGTACAGTTCGAGACCGAGTGACGACCTGCCGGGCGGTCTCCGCACGAGCGGCCCGGGCCCGCGGCGGCGCGCCGTCGGTGCAGGAGCGGAGGGTCCGGCCCGGGAGCGGTCGGCGGCGCCGGGGCAAGGTGGTCCCGGACGGGCTCGATCAGTGTGTTCGTGGCCAGGGAGCCGGCGTCGGCGGTGGCGGGACGGACGTCCGGCCCACGGGAGGTGGAACGCCCGGGCCGGGGTCTCCCGGGTTCCCCCTCCGGGTCTGTTCAGGCGGCGACCGTCAGGTCGGCGCGGCCGAACAGCAGGGCGTAGCCGCGGGGCAGCTGGGCGAGGATGCGGTCACTGAGGTCGTCGCCGGCGAGGTCGGTGACGGCGGCGAGGACGGAGGAGGTGTCCCAGCGGGCCGCGGTGAGGCTGGTGCCCAGGTTGCGGGCGACCGCTTCGACGAAGACGGGGGCTGCGACCGGGGCGGGGAGGGGGATCTGCGAGGCGAAGACGGCGCGGGCGCGGTCGGGCAGGGCCGCGGCGAGGTCGCAGCGCTCCTCGCCGGTGAGCTGGGAGCCGAGGACGGCCAGGACGGCGGTGAGGACGCGTTCGGCTTCCTCGTCGCCGGCGTAGCGGCCGAGGGTGCGGACCTGCTGGATCAGGTGGCGGTAGCGGGTCATGGCTGTGGAGCCTTCCGGGGGCCGGCCGGCCGCGGGTCGGCGGCGGCGTGAGGGTGGTCGGTCGGAGTCCGAGTGCCCGGCGCCGGTGTAGACCGGTGAGGTTCAGCAGCCGGATCTTGCGGCCCCCGGGCCTGGCGCAGCGCTCCGGGCGTCCGGGGCGCTGCCCGTCCGGGCGGCCTCGGGAAGCGACCGACTGGGGGTGTTCCGGCCGCCCCTTCGATCGAGGGGGAGAGATCGGGGGCGGCCGGAACGGTCGGGGACGGGTCAGGCCCGGATCTGCTTGCGGTCGCCGCTGTGGCTGATGGCGACCTTGCGGGGCTTGGCCTTCTCGGCGACCGGGATCTTCAGCGTCAGCACGCCGGCGTCGTAGTCGGCGGTGATCCCGGCGGGGTCGAGGGTGTCGGAGAGCATGACCTGGCGGGAGAACACACCGAGCGGGCGCTCGGACAGCTCCCACTTCACGCCCTCGCCCTCCTGGCGCGGGCGGCGCTCGGCCTTGACGGTCACCATGTTCCGCTCGACGTCGATGTCGATCGCCTCCGGGTCCACCCCCGGCAGGTCGAAGCAGATCACGTACTCGTCGCCGGCCCGGTAGGCGTCCAGCGGCATCGGCGCCGGACGCGACCAAGTCCCCGTGTTGCCCAGGAACTGCTGGGTCAGCCGGTCCAGCTCGCGGAACGGGTCAGTGCGCAGCAGCATCGCGAAACACCTCCACAGATCGAATGGGTGCCAGTGCGCTTCACCTGACACCTTTGTAGCGCGGTCATCCATCCGATGACAAGTCGGCGTGTCGCCTATAGAGTGACTTCATGAGCGAGAAGTCCCGCAGAGCCGCCGCCGACACCTCCCCGGCCGGTCGAGCCCGCCTCGTTCCTGGCAGCCAGCGGATCCACCGGACGTCCGCCGCAGCCCTCGACGCCGTCGACACCCACCTGGCGCACCTCGACGCCCTGCGCCCCGACCGACGCGACGGGCCCGCCGTGGGACCCGGACGCCTCGCACACCCCGGACGGCCGCCCGCCGGGAACGGTCCGGAGCGGGCGGATGCCGGCATGACCGGCACCGCCGCCTCAGCCCGAGTCGCGGGCCGGGGACCGACCGGAGCGAGCGACCGGGCCTGCTGCCGGGCCTCCACCGGCCAGGCTCCGCCGGGCCGTACGGCGACCCGCCCCCGGGGACGGACCCTCGGAGACGAGAAGATCCGTTCGGCGGATAGGGTGCCGCCATGAGCATGTCCAAAGCGGTCGAGCAGGTCGTTCACGAGGCGCAACTCCAGCTCACCGACGGGACGTGGGAGCTCAGCACGCCCGACTCGGCGCTGGCCCGGCAGACCGCCGAGGCCCTCGCGGGCGCCGTCGGCCCCGCCGACGTCCAGGAGGCGCTGCCGAGGATCGAGCGGCTCGCCGCGCTGCGCGAGGCCCTCGCCGCCCTCGCCACGACCGTCGCACGCACCCACGGCCACCTCGCCTGGTTCCTCGCCGACGCCAGCAGCCACCTCACACCGGTCCTCCACTGGCGCGCTCTGGACGCCCCCGGCGGCCGTGCCTTCGGCGCCGTCCCGCCCACCGACGACGAACTCGCCGACGCCGAAGCCGCCATCCGCACCGTCGCCGCCATACTCACCCGCACCGGCCGCAGCTGACCGGCCACTCGGCCCCGCAGGCGAGCGGACACACAGGGGGCAAGGGGGCACACGCGGGCGAACGGGCACACGGGGGCGCAGCACGGAACCGGGGCCCGGCCTGACGCGCGACGCGCCGACGTCATCGCGTACGGGGTTTCGACCGCGGCCGGGACCGGCCGGACTCACCGGAGCCCGTCACCGTCGGGCGGTGTCAGCTGACGAAGATCCGGTGCGGGGCGTCCGAGGTGGCGATCTGCTTGCGCTCCACGTGGACGCCCGGGTACGTCTTTGCGGCGCTGCGCACCCCGAAGCTGGTGGCCACGGCCAGCAGGCCGCTCACGCCCGACAGGCCGGCGACGGCGCCGCCGCCGCCGATGAGGCAGGCGATGACGACGAGGACGATCCCCGCCGCGAGCAGGAGCCAGCCGAACGTGCTGCGGGTGCGCTGCTTCTGCGCGGCGGTCGGCCCGGATTCCAGCACCACCCTGACGGGGAGGCGGCAGTCGCCGCAGAACACGTCGAGGACGACGGCCCCCGACTCCGGGCGCCGGCTCGCGCCGAGCGGGAACAGGTGCCACTGCGACCGGTAGGTCGTGCTCCGCACCCCCTCGGTGCGGGTCATGCTCGCCCGGTGGCCCAGGCGGAACTGTGAGACTCCAGTGGGCACGCTCATGGATCCGGCTCCGTCTCCCCCGTGCGCGGCCCCCGGGCGTCCGCGCGAGCCGCGATGGTAGCAAACGCAGGCGTACACGAAGAGGCCACCGGGCGACGGGCAGGGCCGCGCGGAGGCCTGCCGGCCGGGGCGGGCGGAGGCGCCCGGCACCGGCACACGGGCCTCAGGCTCCGTGGCGGTTCAGGCTGATATGGCATGGACATGCTTAATTCGGCGGGCGGGACGGGGCGGGACACCGCACCCGGTCGCGCGCCGCCCGTCCGAAGACGTCCACCGCACCCCTGGAGACCCCGTGAATCCCGCCACCGCCTCCCGCAGGCGGCGCCTGCTCGCCCCCGGCGCCGCCTGCCTCGCCCTGCTGTGCTCCACCGCCCTCGGTGCCGCGACACCGGCGCAGGCCTTCAGCGGGGGGAACCACGAGAGGATCACCCGGGCCGCGCTGGGGGCCGGGGGCTGGCACCCGAACTCGCTGACGGCGATGGCGGACGGGAACTCGGGCGCCATCGTCGCCAACGACCACGGCGAGTACTTCGGCATCGGCAAGCTGCACTGCGACAACGCCGACTACCTCGACCCCCGGTACGACGGCCGCTACCCCCGCAGCCGCCAGCAGGCCGACGCCGAGATCATCGACTGCATCGACGGTTCCGTCCACAACTTCAAGCGGGCCGTCGCCGCCGCGGACCGGCTGGTCGACGCGAACGGGCACGTCCTCGCCGCCCAGACCTCCCTCTCCCCCGCCTGCACGTGGAACGACCAGCCGGGGCGGGCGAAGTGCGAGGTGCTGGAGGACCTGGGCCGCGGCTGGCACCAGATCGAGGACTTCTACGCCCACAGCAACTGGGGCGACCAGGCCGGCCCGGGAGCCGTCGGCGTCAGGAACCCCCCGGGCCTGGGCAGGACCGACCTGCCCGCGTTCTTCTCCATCGCCCGCTACAGCGCCATGAGCCGCACCGACTGGGCCAAGGACGCCACCGGCCACATCCCCCACGACCTGGCCACCGGCTGCTACCCGGACCGCGACCACACCGGGACGGTGTCCGACTGCGCGAACCGCGTCACCCACGACGGGGTGCTCAACAAGGACACCGCGGACAGCCCGCGTTCGGCCGCCGGCCACAACTTCGACCGCGCCTACGACATGGCCGTCAAGGACATCACCCGCCAGTGGAACGACTTCAAGGGCGAGCTCCAGCGCCGGTACCCGAACAACGGCCGGGCGAAGGCGATGATCTGCGCCATCACCCACGACCACCCGGACAAGACCTGCGGCTGACCGGCCGTCGACGGCCTTGCGACTTGACGTGTCATCAGGGACCTTGCAAGGAGGTCGTGAACCGCGGGGGCTGCCTCGGCGTTTCACCTTCTGACGAGTCCTGCGGGGGGACGCAGTGCACGACGGGATGCAGACGCTCCTGACCATGGCAGTGGCGGCCGCCGGGTTGTGGCTGGCCCACAACTACCGGCGCCAGCTCAAAGGCAAGCTCACTGAACGCATGCTGGCTGCCTACCTGGAGCTCTGGGAACTGACTGCGGTATCCGATCTCAACCGTGAACCGCCGATGACCGACGAGGAGAGCCGTCAGCTCGCGGAGGAGATGATGACCTGGTACTACGCGAACGGTAACGGCATGCTGATGTCACCCAAGACGCGTGCGCTCTTCTTCACCGTACGCGGCAACTTGGTGGCACCCGTCCAGAACCTCCAGCCTGCGTCTGTACGAACTGCTCCTGCAGGAGTCGAGGGGCCGACCGCCGGTCTGAGGATCACCTGCATCCGGGCCAGACAGTTGTCCGTCCTGCGGACACGACTGAAGACCGACATGGCCATGTACTTCGGCGCACGGCACCTGCGCAAGCTTCGTCGGGACGAGTGGGAGCTGCTGCGCCTTTGCGGTATGGCCAGGAATCCGGTTGCACGGATACGCGCCAGCAGGTGGCTGGCGAAACGGCTCGAACGGACCCCCTGCTTCTGTGGGCAGTGCAACTGAGACGACCGCATCCAGACGCACTCGGTCCAGCCACGGGTGCAACGAGAAGGACGGGAGAAGAGGTTGTCGGAATCCGGCGGCGACCCGGGCTGCGGGGCTGGGCCGCCGCCGGACTCGCCTCTCGGGCGCGGAGTGGCCGGTGGGGGCGCCGGGTGGTCCGCTGTCGCGGGTTGCGACGGCCGGGTGGCGGCGGGGCGGCCGGGGGTCGTGCCGTCAGTGGGTGGCGGTCGGGGCCGGGTGGCTCGCGCGGGCGAGGGCCTGCTGCCGCAGGCCGCGGAGCTGGTCGAGGAGGGGCTGGTCGGCCCCGAGCACGGTCTTCTCGACGTCGGCCTGGATCCGTTCCACGGTGGCGGCGAAGCCGGCCTGGTCCTGGCAGCGGGCCGAGGTCCTGGCGAGGGAGAGCTCGCCGCCGATGAGGTCGTGGGTCTTCGCCGGATCTCCGCCCTCCTGTTTCACCCGCTGGTCGATCACGGCCACCGGGTCTGCCAGGTGGGTGGCGCTCTGGTGGGCCGAGGACATGCAGTCCCGCCACCGGCCCTCGGCGGCGGCGTACCGGCCGTCGGCCTGGACTCCGGCGACGACATCGCCGCTGAGCACCTGGAAGGTGTTGAACAGCCGGAAGTAGTCGGGGCCGTAGAGGGTGTCGCGGGCCCGGGTGAGGCAGGAGTCGCCGTTGTAGTAGAACTGCTGCTGGCCGGGCAGGTCGACGGTGACCCGGTGCGCGTCCGTCCCCAGGAGGGCAGCCTTCCACGCCTGGTCGGCGTCGTGCTCCTGGTTGGGGTCGGCGGCCTGCTTCAGGTGCAGCACCGTGCTGATCACGCCGAAGCCGTCGGCGGCGGCCTGGTCGGCTCCGAGCAGCCCGTACGGGTTGGCGTCGACGCGGTGGTCGCCGGTGACGAGGCCCTGGGGGCGGTAGTCGAAGCCGCGCTCGCGCATGCATCCGGTGACGAGGACTTCTTCGGCGTCGTGCAGGGCGGCGCGCTGCTGCTCGTCGTAGTGGGTGACGCCGCCGAAGGGACGCGGCGGGGCCCCGGGCGGGGTGGTGCCGCCGGATGTGGAGCATCCGGCGGCACCGAGGCCCAGGAGGACCGCCGCGAGGGCGAGGGTGGTCCTGGTCTTCATCGCTGGATCAGACCGTGCACCAGCGGTTGGAGTAGATCGTGGGCAGGTTGTCCCCGATCAGGGTCCAGCCCTGGCCGCGGTAGAGGATCCAGCCCTGGCCCTGGGCGTTCTTGTCCGCGTAGACGACGACGTTGCAGCTGTTGCCGTTGTTGAACGCCGAACCGCCCTGGCTGTGGGCGAAGTTGGTGTACTGGCTGAGGTCGTTGTTGTCCTGGTAGACGGTCTGGACGCCGCCGCCGTAGTTGGCGTTCCAGTACACGCAGAGGCCGCCTGCGTTGCAGCCGGACGGTGCGGCCTGGGCGGCGGGGGCGGTGCCGACCAGGGTGAAGAGGGCGGCGCCGGCGACGGCGGTCGCGGCGGCGGCCTTGGCGATGCGCGACTTGATGGTCACGGAGGTGTCCCTTCGAGGGTGCTGTGGACGTTGGCTCGGATTTCGTGCGGTGGTGCCGACGGCCGGTGGACTGCTTCCGGCCGCGTTCCGGGGAAGAGCCTCTCCGGATCGTGATCACGCCGCTATCCGCTTTCGTGGCGGCGGGAGTTCCCGCATTTCGGATAGCGGAGCAGGGCGGACCTGCGGATGGCGGAGCGGCGCGGAAGCTCTTCACGCATCCGGGCGGGCGGCTGCGCGGCCGTTCGGTCGTTCGGTCGCTAGGCGCCCGGACGCTGGGTCGCTAGGCGCCCGGCCGCTGGGTCTCTCGACGGCTTCGGCGCAGCGTCTCGGACGGCGGCTGTCCGAAGGACTTGCGGTACTCCGCGCTGAAGCGGCCGAGGTGGGTGAAGCCCCAGCGGCAGGCCACGTCGGTCACCGTGCCCTGCGCCCGGCCGTCGGCGATGGCGAGGAGGTCGCGGTGGGCGTGGTCGAGGCGCAGCCGGCGCAGGTACGCCCGGGGCGTGGTGTTCAGGTGGGCCCGGAACCCCTGCCTCAGGTTCGGCAGACTGGTGCGCGCGGCGAGGGCGATGTCCGCCACCGAGACGGACTCGTGCACGTGCTCCTCGCAGAACGCCTTGGCCCGGCGTACGGCGGGTGGCAGGACGGCCGGGCCGCTGCCCGTCGGGGTGCCGCTCCGGGAGTGGCGTCGGGCGTCCGGCAGGCCGTCGGTCGGGAGCTGTTCGAGGTGCCGCTGTTCGAGGTTCCGCTGCTCGCGGTGCCGCGCTCCCCGCGGAGAGTGGCGGCTCGACGGCGAGGCGAGGAACTCGTCGAATCCCCGGACGAGTTCGATCCAGGCGCTGACCAGCGGGTCCTGCTCGTCGAGTACCGGGTCGAAGCGCCCCGAGGCGGTGGACGGCCTTCCCGTGCGTGGCTCCAGGGCCTGCGCGACGGCCCAGTCCGGAACGGTGAGGACGTAGTTGCGTGCTTCGCCGTTCCACGTCATCGAGACCCGGCTGTCCGGGCCGGCGACACCGTGCGTCGACGGCGGGGCCACGCCGTCCGCGGTGCCGACGCCCGTACCCGACACGGGCAGCTGGACTGATCGGATCCCGGCGCGGGGCCGAATGCCTCTGGCAGGTGGCCTCGTTGCCCGTCGCCCCAGGACCAACACGGGGAACGTCCGCCGCTGCGGACGCGGTGCCGGAGGTCGCGGTCGGACTCGCCTCGGCGAGCGTGCCGGGAGCGGGTGATCCGCCGTCCGCAACGATGCCCGGAGCCCACGAGGACGAGCACCCCCGCCCCGCCCCACCCGGTGACCCCGGTCCGCCCCCCGCCGCCCGGCCGCGGTGTGGGACGCGATCCGGCAGGGGCCCGAGGCCGCCGCGGCCCCGGTGGGGCAACCGCAACCGCGGCTCCGCCGAAGGGCCTTGGCCCGGCCGCTGCGGACAGCGGGCCGGCTCCGGGCCGCGGCCCTCTGGGTTACCGGCTCCCCGGGGACGGCGTGCCCGACTCCGACGGACAGGTCGACCGTGGTCACTGACACCTCCGGCCGGGCGGCATCGATCGCGAATCGGCATGAGGTGACGGCGATCTGACGGCCAGTCCGGTAATGGTCCTGCGCATGCTGTTTCCTCCCGTTGGCGCGCGCCGCACCGGCGACGCAGCGTGTGCTCCGAGACTAGGCAGCAGGCATGCCCCCGGCGGGTATCCAATCGGGCGCCGATCCCGTGGGCCAATCGGACGGCCAAGGGGCCGCTCGCCAAGGGCTCCCCTCCCCCGCCACCCGGGGCGGGCCGGAAGCACCACCCCCGGGGCCGCCCCGTGCCGCCGAGGACCGGGCAGCGCGGCACGGCCAGGGCGTTCGAACCGCTCCGCCGGTCAGTCGACGCCTTCGGTGATGCGGAAGTCGCGCTCGACCCCTTCGGGGAAGGCCGCCAGCGCCTTCTGGTACGCCTCGCTCTCGTACGCCGCGACGGCCTGCTCAAGGCTGTCGAACTCGACCAGGACGACGCGTTGCGTGAGTCCGGCCTCGCGGGCGACGACGCGAGCACCACGGGACAGGACGCGCCCGCCCGCGGCCCGGACGGCCGGACCGGCCAGTCCGTCGTAGACGGCCAGCCCCTCGAGGTCGGAAACGGCGGGGTAGACACTGACCCAGTAGCCCTTGGCCATGGACACACTCCTGCGTTCGGTCGGACACGTCCGACGTCGGATGGACACTCGGCTCGATCGATTCCCGCGACGGCTACCGCGGTCGGTGGAATCGCCGTATCCGCAGGTTAGGACTCGATGTGCGGCCGGGGGAAAGACCGATGCGGGATAGGCTCAGAACGGATCGTTATCAATCGGCCGGGGAGGGCACGTGGCGCCGGACACCGTGAGCCTGCGGTACTTCCTGGTGCTGGCACAGGAGTTGAACTTCACCCGGGCGGCCGCACGGATCGGCATCGCCCAGCCCGCGCTCAGCGCCCGGATCCGCCGGCTGGAGGCGGACCTCGGCACGGCCCTGCTGGTGCGCAGCACCCGTAGCGTCGAACTGACCACGGCCGGCGCGGCCTTGGCGGAGTCCGCACCGGCCGCACTGGCGGCGCTGGACCGGGCCTGGGACACCGCCCGCAGCGCCGCTGCCGGTGAACTGGGCACACTGCGCATCGGATACAGCCTCAGCACCGGGGCCGAGACGACACCGGCCCTGGTGGACCGGCTGATGCGCGGCACCAGCGGACTCGAGGTCCACGCGGTTCCGATGGCGACGCCGGAGATCTCCCCCGCGGTCGCCGACGGCCGCATCGACGCCGGGATCACCCGCGGTGAACAACCGGGCCGTGGCGTGCGCCGGTGCCTGCTGCGGCGTGCACGCATCGGGGTCCAGCTGGCGCAGCACCATCCGCTCGCCGAACACGCCGAGATCGAGATCGCCGACGCGGCCGCGTATCCGCTGCGCATCCCGGACCGAGCGACCAACCCCGTGATCCACGATCAGCTGTCCGCCCTGTTCCGAGGCGCCCGGCCGCACCCCCGGTTCCACACGCCCGCAGTCGCCTTCGACATGTCCCAGCGTGACCTGCGCGACGGGGTCACCCTCGCCCCGGCCGGAGAGACCGCGGCCACGACATCGCCGGCCGGACTCACCTGGCGGCCGCTGCGGGGCGCGCCCGGCATGACGATCCACCTGGTCCTCCCCCGCGAGCAGTCGCCGCTGCACCGCCGCATCCGTGCCGTCGCCAGGACCCTGGCGCACGAGCTGCACTGGCTGCCGCACTGACGCGCACGAGGTCGAGCGGGACCAACGCCTGCGATGGCGGAGCCGAAGACCCCTCGCCCGGCGGACGTCGCGGTGATGACGACGACGGCGGTCCTGCCGGATGTCCGGGGTGCCGAATACCGGTTTGTCGTGTCAGCGCCACATGGCATGATCACCCGTCGTGCCGAATCCCACCGTCGCCCCCGCGCGCCCGCAGACCTGCCCGGACTGCACCCGGCCCATCGACGCCGACCCCCGCTTCACCACCTGGTGCCCGGCCTGCGAGTGGAACGTCGTCACCGAGCAGGAGGCCGCCGAGGAGGCGGCCAAGGACGCCAGGGCGGCCGCCCGCGAACGGTCCGCCGCCGAGCGGACCGAGCAGGTGTTCCAGGACGTCATGGCCGGCCGCGCCGACACCAGCCGCCGCGACTGGCTCGCCGCGACCGCCGTCGCGACCCTGGTCCACCTCCTCACCGCCACGCTCGCCGGCACGGGGATCTGGCTGCTCGTCACCGGGAACACGCCGCTGCGCTGGGTCGGCGCCGCCGTCCTCGCCGTCGTGTTCCTGCTGCGCCCCCGGCTCGGCCGGGCACCGCGCGGCACCGGGGTGCTCACCCGGGCCGAGGCACCGGCCCTGTACGCGCTGGCGGACCGGATCGCCGAGCAGCTCGGGGCCCGGAAGGTCGACGTCATCGTGGTGGGCGACGACTTCAACGCGAGCATGGCCGTGGTCGGCCTGCGCCGCACCTCCGTCCTCACCGTCGGCCTGCCGCTCTGGGAGGTGCTCGACGACCAGCAGCGGATCGCCCTGCTCGACCGCGGCCCCGCCGTCCCGGCCGCGGTCACCGCCGACGCTGCCGAGTCCGCCGCCGTCCACGCCGAACTCGCGCCCCACCGCGCCCGGATCGCCCGCACCTACCTCGCCGGCTGACCCACCGGCACACCGCCCGCACCGCCCACGCCGCCCGCACCGCCCGCACCGCCCGCACCGCAGCGACGTCGTCGGGGCCTGCGCCGGCATGCGAGCCGGTCTGCGTACGTCACGGGGTGGACGTGTCCCGGAACCGGCGGGCGAGGTAGTTGAGCCAGGTCTGCTGGAAGGCGGCCGCGAGCTGCGACTGCGGGGCGAACAGGTCGAAGGCGTGGTAGGCGCCCGGGTAGAGGTGCAGTTCGACCGGGACGCCGTGGGCGCGCAGGCGGGCGGCGTAGTCGAGGTCCTCGTCCCGGAAGCAGTCGAGTTCGCCGACCGCGATGAAGGTCGGCGGCAGCGCGCCGAGGTCCTGCGCGCGGGAGGGGGCCGCGTAGGGGGAGACGTCGTCGGTTCCGGTGCGGTCCCCCAGGATCGCCTGCCAGGCCAGGATGTTCGTGGAGCGGTCCCAGATGCCGATGTCGGTGATCTCGTGGCTCGACGCGGTCAGGTTGCGGTCGTCCAGCATCGGGTACGTCAGCGACTGGAACAGCGGTGCCGCGCCGCCGCGGTCCCGGACCAGCAGGGCGGTGGCCGCCGCGATGCCTCCGCCACCGCTCTGGCCCGCGATGCCGATCCGGGCACCGTCCAGTCCCAGAGCCTGCGCCTCGCGGACGAGCCACCGGTAGGCGGTGAAGCCGTCCTCGGCGGCGCCGGGGGCGGGTGTCTCCGGGGCGAGCCGGTAGTCGACCACGGCGACGGCGCAGCCGAGCCGTGAGCACACCCGCTTGAGCCAGGGGTCGTCCTGGGCGGCGAAGCCGAGCACCTGACCGCCGCCGTGGAACCAGAGCATCACCGGCAGCGGCCCCTGCGCGGTCGCGGGCCGCAGCAGGCGGACCGGCACGTCGGGGCCGTCCGCCCGTCCGATGCGGTGCTCCTCCGTCGTGACCGACGGGTCGTCGGGCTCGCGTTCGGCGATCGACTCGGCCTGTGCGCGGAACGCCGCGCGCGTCGCGGGGATGTCGGTGAGGTCGAACGCGCCGTTGGGCGTCATGGGGACGCCGTCGAGTGCCTGGCTCAGTTCCCGGTCCATCAGCAGACGGGAGGCGGGCATGGTCGTGCCTACTTTCTTGTGTCTTTCCATCGCGGGTGCCGCGGGGGCTGTGCCGGGTGGGTCGGCTCAGGCCCGGAACTCGTCGATGACGACCACGCCGGTCGTCCCGTAGGTCTCCAGGGACTCCAGCACCCCGCTCGCCTCGTGGAGGCCGACGGTGCGGGTCACGATCCGGCCGGGGTCGAGGCGGCCGGCGGCGATCATGTTCAGCATGGTGCCGAACCGCTGGCCCTGCATGCCGAAGGCGCTCAGGAACTCCAGCTCCTTGACCATCATCACGTCGATCGGCAGCGCGACGTCCCCCTTCTCCGCGGCGGTGGTGTGCCCGAGTTGGAGGTGGCGGCCGCGCGTGCGCAGGGACAGGACGGAGTTGCGGCAGGCCTCGGCGATTCCCACCGAGTCGACGGAGACGTGCGCTCCTCCCCCGGTGAGGGTCTTCACCGCCTCGGCCGGGTCGTCCGTGGCGGCGTTGACGGTGTGGACCGCGCCCAGGGCCCGCGCGGCCTCCAGCTTCTCGTCCGTGATGTCGATCGCGATGACGTTGGCACCCGTCGCCGCGGCGATCTCCACCGTGGACAGGCCCATGCCGCCGCCGGCCCCGTACACCGCGACCCATTCCCCGCCGCGGACCTTCGCCTGGTCGACGACGCCGTGGAAGGCGGTCATGTAGCGGCAGGCGAGGGCGGCGACGTCCGTGAAGCCGACGGACTCCGGTACCCGGACCAGGTTGACGTCGGCGAAGCGGACCATGACGTACTCGGCGAAGGCGCCCCAGTAGGACACCCCGGGGACGAGCGAGTCCACGTGCTCGCACACCTGCTGGTGGCCGCTGCGGCACATCTCGCAGGAGCCCTCGCCGGGGTTCATCGGGAAGATGACGCGGTCGCCCTCCCGCCAGTCCCGGACGTCCCGGCCGACGTCCACGACGGTGCCGGCGAACTCGTGGCCGAGGACGAACGGGGGCTTGACGCTCGGCCCGCCGGTCCAGAAGTTCCCGGCCCACAGGGCCCAGTCGGTGCGGCAGATCCCGTTGGCGCCGACGCGCAGGATCGCGCCGTCCGGTGGGCAGACGGGGTCGGGCACGTCGCGGACGACCAGCGGCTTGCTGAGTTCTTCGATGACTGCGGCGCGCATGGACGCGGCCTCCTTGTGGCTCGTGATGCGACGGGGGAAGACGCTGAGGCCCTCAATGTCCACCGGTTGAAGCGGTGGACTCGAAAGCTAGGCGTTTGCTCGACGCAATGTCAACCACATAAAGTGGTGGACATGGATGACGAGGGCGGTCGACACGAAGGGCGCCAGCGCGCCAAGGCCGACTTCCGCTTCGACGACGCGCGGCTCTGCTTCGCCCTCGCCGGCACCCTGGCCGATCGCGGCACGGACACGCCCTTCGAACGGCTGGCCCGGCCGGAGGACCTGGGCCGCTGGAGCGTGGAGAGCGGCTGCACCACGGTGGCGCCGGCCTGCGACGAAGCCGACCTGGGCCACGCCAGACGGCTGCGGGAGGCGATCCAGCGGACCGGCCAGGCCCTGGCGGACGAAGCCGCACCCGCCCCCGAGGACATCGCGCTGATCAACAGCGCGGCCGCCGAGCCCACGTCCGTGCCCGAACTCTCCGCCGACGCGGCCTCGGTGCGCTGGCACGGGGACACGGTCGCGGCGGTGCTCTCCATGGTCGCGCGGGACCTGATCGAACTCTGCGGCTCGGACTACCGCACCCGCGTCCGCATCTGCGGGAACCCCGCGTGCGGCACGCCCTTCGTCGACACCTCCCGCGCGGGCGCCCGCCGTTGGTGCTCGATGAAGACCTGCGGCGCCCTCGCCAAGAAGCGCACCTACCGGGCGAGGTCGCAGAGCAGCTCCTGACCCCGCCCCGGGGAACGGTCGACGCCCCGTGCACTCGGCGCCGGCTCGACGGGTGGGGCCGGTGCTGACGAGCCGTCCCCAGGCCCTTTCGCCCCGGACGCCGGTTGGGCCGTAACCACCCCCGCGCAGACCGGGAGGTCTGCCGTTCCGTCTCCAGTGCTGGACACTCCGGTACCCGCCCCACCCACACCGCACCCTAGAAGCCCCCACCGACACACACCCGGCCACCGGGCCACCGACGGCAGGACGGCCGAGCCGCCGCGGCGGGAGGCGCGGCGGCCGTCGGACCGAACAGCGGGTGTGACACGGCAGGTGCAACACACGTCGTCGCTGTCGCCCCGGTGACAGTGCCGCGTTCTACGATCAACTTCGTGTGCCGAACACCGGTACGACACCTGAACACAGCAGGGGGGACCACGATGAAGCGGACGAAGAAGACGGGCACGCTCACCACGGCGGCCGGGGCACTGGGGGTGGCGCTGGCGTTCGCCGGGACGGCATCGGCGCAGCCCGCCGACCCGGCACCGGCCTCGGACGAGCCCTTCGGTCACGCGGGGACGGGCCGGATCCTGCCGCCGACCCCGGACGAGGACACCATGTTCTCGATCCCCGACTGGGTCGGGAACGGCAGCGCGGTGACGGCCTCGGCGATCGAGACGCTGCCGATCTCCGTCACCGTCGGCTGCCAGGGCGGCGGTTCGGTCCAGGTGCACGTCGGCGGTGCGGCCCCGGCCGACTTCACGGTGCAGTGCCCGGTGGACTCCGTCGGCGTCGGCTCGGTGGAGATCCCCGCCCGTCCCGGCCGGGACTTCCAGTTCACCGTGCACACCTCGGACCCGTCGATCCACTGGGGCATCAACGCCCTCCAGATCCGCCCCTCCCACTGACCCGGCCCCAGGGCGCCGGGCTCAGCGCCGCAGATGGTGGTCAGCCAAGCTGTCCCTGGCCTCCAGACGGCGTGAGGGTGCCCGCCGGCGGGCACCCTCACGCGTCATCGGGAGGTGACTTGTCACTTACTGATCGTTTCAGAATGAGATTCGGAGATTCTGAAGGCAGGTGTTGCTGACCTCGGCCGAACGGGAGCTGGTGGCCGCGCTGGTCTCCGTTGCGGATGACAAGGCGTGGTGACTGGTGACACTTTGTGACCCCGTTCGTTCTGGAGGGCACCAGGCCGCATGTTCTCCGGCCTCGCCGGGTGTAGGCGCTGCGCTTCGTGGTCAGCGGGCATGTGGTGCTCGCGGCTGAGGTCCGGCACCCGGGTACGCGGGTGAACAGTTCATGCGGCGGGCGCTGCCGGAGGGCCGTTGAGTCGGGCGCCGATTCTGGCCAAGTTCGTTGAAGTGTGCCGCTGTTGTGATCGGGCTGTGTAGTTTCGAGCGGTCCGGAAGGTGTCATTTCGCCTAGGGGTCAGGTGCTCCACGTCCTGGCGGCCCTACCGGCATCTCCCTCATCTTCTTCGCAGACGGGAATCGTGATGACCACCCCGAGCACCGGAACACCTGCCACCACACCGGCGACGCCCCCGGCGAGCACGACGACCCCCGCCGGTACGTCGCCCGGGTACGAGATCGACAAGGCGATGCTCGACGGCGCGACGCCGAAGGACCTGCTTCCGACCACGGGCAACTACCCGGTGGAGATCGTCAGATACCGCTCGGTGGTGCTCACCGACATCCCCGGGGCGAAGCCGGCGCGCAAGCTGACCGGTGCCATCGACCTCGGGGAGGAGAACCTGCCGTTCTACGACCGCCCGGCCGAGGGCATGATCGTCACGACGGAGCAGACCTGGTCGGCCCAGGGCGTCACGCTCGGGCGGTTACTGCACAGCCTCGCGCTCGCGCCCGGCGAAAGCACCAAGGTCGCCGTCGTCGACTGGCAGCGCAGCACCAAGGCCACCGGCACCGAGACGACCGCCGAGAACGACACGCTGTCCGGCACCAGCGACCAGAACCGGTCGATCAGCGAGGTCGCGAACGCGATCTCTCGTGAGGAGCAGTTCGGCACGTCCAGGTCGTCGCAGTCGAGCAGGTCGTCCAGCTCCGGTGGCAGCGCCGGAATCGCGTTCTTCGGCCTCGGCGCCGGCGGCAACTGGAGTGATTCGTCGAACTCGGGCTTCGCGACCTCGGTGTCGCGCTCGACCGGCGTGAAGTCGGTCGCGGCCGAGGCGACGCAGCGCATCAGCGAGCGGACCCAGCAGGTGGCGACCGCGGCCCGCAGCCGGAACATGACGGTCGTGCGCGAGACGACGCAGTCGGAGAAGGACCAGGTCGTCACCCGGGTCGTCACCAACTACAACCACATGCACGCGATGTCGGTGCAGTACTACGAGGTCGTCCAGGTCTACAACGTGACGACCAAGCCGACGAAGCTGGAGCGCTGTCTGTTCATCCCGCTGCAGGAGCTCACCTTCAACTACACCAGCCTGCAACGGTACAAGGAGGTGCTCGCGTCGGTGGCGCCGACCGACTGGGCGGCGAAGATCCGGGCCGCCAACCCGTTCGACACCACCGTGCGCAAGCTCGACGCGTGCACGGCGCCGGAGACACCGGGGGGCGCCGTCTTCGACGGGGTGGAGCTGGCCGACATCGCCGCTTCGGCCATGGGCGTGTACGGGGTGCGCAGGTTCGACGGCACCCCGGTCCGGTTCGATCCGGTGGCCCGGCAGTGGAACCCGCTGCCCACCACCGGGCTGGACGGTGAGCTGATCCGCATCGCACCGGGCAAGAGCATCGTGTGGGCGATCAGGGCCGACAACGAGGTCGTGCACTTCGACGGGACGGCCTGGCGGCGTGACCCGAACGGCTGGGCGGGCCGGAGCCTCGCATGCGGTCCGGACGGCACGCTCTACCTCATCGGCATGGACAGTTCGATCTACCGGCGCGACCTGAACGGCACATCGCTGAACCTGCAAATCACGGCGGACGACGTCGCCGTCGTCGGCAAGGACAAGGTGTGGTACTGCCGGGAGGGGCGGACCTGGGAGCGCACCGGCACCACCTGGACGGAACGGACCCCGGCGCCCAACGTGAAGCGCCTGTCCGCCGGCCCGGACGGCTCGCTCTGGGGCATCACCGCCAACGGCAAGGCCGTGGTGGTCGAGGCCGGCGCGACGACCTGGACCCCTCCCAAGCACCAGATCCTTGCCGACCTCTCGTCGGTGACGGACTTCGTCACATCCACCAGCGGGGACCACTGGGCACTTCTGAACAGCGGGCTCATTCTCCGGCTCCTCACCGTGGAGCGAGACGCGCCGATAGCCTTCGACGCCCCGCCGAAGGCCGACTCCCCCTACGCGTCCAAGATCGACGTCTGGTACGACGAGGCCGGAATCCGCACCATCCAGGTGGTCTTCCAGGGCCAGGTCTTCCGCTGCGGCGACACCCGCGGCTCCGGCGTGCAGCAACGCGCGTCCTACACCTTCGGAGGCGCCGACAAGCTGCTCTCCGTCGACGCCTGGTTCGGCACGGCCGCCCGTGGCAGCCTCGCCGGGCTGCGCCTGACGATGGACTCGGGCGTGGCCAACTTCGGGATCGCCTCGACCACCACCGCCGCGCCCGACATGACCGAGGACGCCGGCGGTGCGGCCATCTGCGGGCTGTTCGGTTCGACGGTGAGGTCCGGCACCCGCACCTACATCGCGTCGCTCGGCTTCCACGTGCGCGGCGGGAACGTGCCGCAGACGGTCCTGGACCACCTGAACGACAACCGCCGCCACTACAGCCAGGCCGTCTGGGCCAACGCGGACGAGCTGACGCTCAGCCGCATCCTCGCCAACTACTCTTACACGCCGGCGGGTTCGAACGCCGCACCGGTCCTGCTCGGCACCTTGCTGGACCCGAAGCCGATCGCCGCCACCGGCAACTACCTCGGCTTCCGGTGGAACTTCGGCAGCGAGCAGGAACGAGAGGCGTGGACGAAGGCCCGCCAGCCCGGCGACGCCACGTTCGGGGCGCCGGTGACCAACACGATCGCCATCGCCACCAAGGGCGTCTTCGCCGAGGCCGTGCTCGGCCGGGCCAACTCGGCCGAGAAGATCGACCTCACCCGTTTCTGGAACTGGAAGGACTCGCCCATCCAGATCACACCGGCCGACATCGCGCCGGTCGCCACCGGAACGCGCGCGAAGGACCTCGACACCACGGTGGCCGCTCTGGGCGCCAGCCAGGCGAAGTACTCGCAGCTGTCGGCCATGCCCGACCCGGTCGGCCTGAAGGCGGTGGAGACCATGACCACCGCGAACCTGTTCCGCGACATGAGCGGTCTCAGCACCATGAGCCAGGTGCTCACCAAGGGCATCGAAGCCGCCGCCGGCAACGACAAGGCCGCCGGCGAACGCGCCCAGGAGGCCCTGAAGACCGCCACCGAACACCTGCAGAAGATGGCCCAGATCGCCGTCGACGCCGCCGGCAAGGCAGCACCGGCCGCGGGCGGCGGCAACCTGAGCGCCCTCGGCGGCATGCTGAACCAGGGCGACAAGGCCGGCTCGGACGCCAAGGGCGGCTCGGAGACCAAGGCCGGCTCGGACGCCAAGTCCTAGGGACCGTGCAACGGCGGGTCCGCAGTGAAAGCCCGATCACCGCACCGCGCGGGTCCGGGCTGCCACCCGGACCCGCCCGTGATCCGAACAGCAACACCCATCACGTGGGCATGCCGGAGATCCACGGCTCGCACATCCTCTTCCAGCTCTGTCGTTCCGGAACGAGTTGTGCTGCGGGTCTTGCGATCGGCGATCTTGGTCGGCAGGGTGTCCCGGGTGCGTGCCGATCTTGTTCCGGACGGCCTGTGGGAGTGGGTGGCTCCGCTACTGCCACCCACTCCCGCGCGCCGCCGCCGCCATCCAGGGCGACTCCGTGTCCCGGACAGGGCGGTCCTCGCCGCCATCATGTATGTGCTGCGGACCGGCGTTGCCTGGCGCGACGTCCCCGCCGAGACCGTGGGCTGCTCCGGAGTCACGGCCTGGCGCCGTCTGCGGGACTGGACGGAGGCCGGCGTCTGGCCTCGCCTGCACAACGCCTTGCTGACCGAACTGCGCCGCGCGGGCTCACTGAACCTGGACGACTGCGCCGTGGATGCCTCACACGTCCGGGCCCCCTCAAAGGGGGAGACCATGTCGGCCCTTCGCCGGTCGACCGCGCCCGCCCCGGCTCCAAGCACCACCTGATCGTCGACCGCCACGGAACCCCGCTCGCCGTCACGCTCACCGGCGGCAACCGCCACGACGTCACCCAGCTTCTCCCGTTGTTGAACGCCGTCCCACCGATCCGGGGCCTGCGCGGTACGCCCCCGACACAAGCCCCGGCGCCTGTACGCCGACCGAGGCTACGATTTCGACAAGTACCGTCGCCTGCTGTGGAAGCGCGGCATCAAACCATTGATCGCCCGACGCGGCGTCGCCCACGGTTCCGGGTTGGGCAAGACCCGGTGGGTGGTAGAGCGTGCATTTGCCTGGCTGCACCAGTTCAAGCGACTCCGCACCCGCTACGAACAACGCGCCGACCTCCATCAGGGCCTGCTCGAACTCGCCTGCAGCATCATCTGCCTCCGACGGCTCCGAGCGGCATTCTGAAACGGTCAGTTAGAGGTCGTTTTCATCTTTTTGGCCCGGATACAGGGCGATTCTCGAAGTGCGCGGGCATGGTGCGGAAGCGACTGTAGATGCGGCTGAGGTCTGCAGGTCGGACGGGGGTGCAGGTGGGGCGGGGTGCGGTTTGTACCTGTCTCATCCCAGGATGTCCGGTCTTCGCGGCTGTCTGCTTCCCGGCGCCGGTGTCGTGCGCCTGGGCGCACTCGGTCTGCTGCGGTACTTCGGAAGTATGCCGACGCGACGTCCTTATCCGAGTGATCTGTCCGATGCCCGCTGGGAGTTGATCGAGCCGGTTCTGTCGGCCTGGCGCTTCGAGCGCCGCGGCAGGGCCCTGGACTTCGGCCGGCCGCCCGAGCACGACCTGCGCGACATCATGGACGCGATCTTGTACGTGGACCGCACCGGAGTCCAGTGGCGCTACCTCCCGCACGACTTCCCGAACTGGAACACGGTCTACGGCTACTTCGCCAAGTGGCAGCAGGACGGCGTGTTCACCCAGCTCAACGGCCTACTCAGACAACTGCTTCGACAGAAAGAAGGGCGGGACGGCGAACCCTCGGCCTGCGTGATCGACGCCCAGAGCGTGAAGACCTCCACCAGCGTCCCCGCCGCCGGCCAGGGCATCGACGCCGGAAAGAAGATCGTGGGCAGGAAACGGAGCATCGTCACCGACACACTCGGTCTCCTGCTCGCGGTGCTGGTCACGGCAGCGAGCGTGCAGGACTCCGTCGCCGGCGCCCGACTCCTCGACAAGGTCGCCGTCGAACACCCCGGCATCCGCAAGGCCTGGGTCGACGGCGGCTACCGCCCGCACCTCGTCGAGCACGCCGCCACCCTGGGCATCGACATGGAGATCACCGCCCGCAAGCCCGGCACCAGGGGATTCACCCCGATTCCGAAACGGTGGACGGTCGAGCGGACCTATGGCTGGCTCATGCTCCATCGCCGCCTCGCCCGCGACTACGAAGCCCTCCCTACCCGCTCCGAAGCCATGATTCACCTTGCCATGACCGACCTCATGGCCCGCCGCCTCACCAGCGAGAACACCATCTCCTGGCGTGACCCGACACCACAGACCAAACGGCTGATTCCGGGATGAAACATCTGACGAAAACGACCTCTTAGCCGGCCCGTGAATTGCCTCGGGAAGGCCGACAGCGAGCACCGCGTTCTGACCCTCTCGCCAGAGCTGCAGTGAATCACCGGACTTCTTCGCCGGAAGGGATTTTCCAACCCCTTCTATTTTGACCGACATCGCCTTTTCTGAGCATCCGACGGTCGCGAATCGGAAGGGTTGCAACTGGGCGGACGCCGCGGTGTACTTCCCGTCGAGGACGGTCCCGGGGAATTCTTGGTGGGCGTCCGACGAACCCGCGTGACCGGCAGGCCGCGGCGCCCCGACAGCCGTCGGGGCCGTCGCGGTCGGCTCGGTCAGCGAGTCCGGCAGGAGCGCCACCTGGCAGACTCCGCCCCGCACCCACAGGACCACGTCGGTGCCCGAGATCTCGGCCACCCCGAGGATCTTCGCGGCCCCTTCGGAGGGCAGGAGGTCGATGCTGCGCTGGATGGGCACGCCGGCCTGCGTTGCGGCGAGTCCGTCCAGCACCCACGGCCCGTCTCCGCTTCTGGGCGCAGCGTCGCCACCACTGGTACACGCGGTCGCAAGGCCCGCAGTGAGGAGGAGTACCGTACCCGCGAGCCGGCCCGATCGCCGCATGCGCTGAACTCTCCTATTTCGCCCAGTGGTTGTAGCAGAAGCCTACCGGGTGGTAGGCATCGCCACCGCCGACGTAGCGGTCCCCGGCCGAGGTGTCGTAGACGTCGAAGGTGAAGTGGTCGAACAGCGGGTACGCCTCCAGGGTGCCGAACTTGCCGTCGGGTACGACCCACCGGGGGATCAGCGGCGCGCGGCGAGGTCGGTGTAGAGGCTGGTGAGCTCGTCGGCGACCTGGGAGATGTCGTACATGCCCACGACCGGCGGTGGTGCCAGGGGGGGTGCGCAGTCCGCGGCGACCGTGCACAGGCGGGAGGCGAAGCTGCGGCCGTCCGAAGGCGAGTAGTAGGCGTGTCCCGTCTGGTGAGGGGGGAGTTCGGCCAGTGACGGCCCGCTCGTGTAGACGAGGGGGAGGCCGGCCGCCAGGCCTTCCAGGAGGGACAGTCCGAAGGTCTCGACGATGGACGGGGCCGCGAGGACGTCCATGGCGGTCAGGAGCTGCGACACGTCGTCGCGCTCGCCGAGGAACAGGGTGCGGTGCGCCAGCTGCGCGTCGTGGGCCTGGCGGGTCAGGGCGTCGAGCTGCTGTCCCGCGCCCACTAGGAGCAGCCACGGCACCCGGCCGTCCGGCAGCACGTCCGGCATGGCGGCCAGTGCGTCGACGAGGACGTCGAACCGTTTGCCCGGAACCAGCCGGCCGACCCCGCCGATCACGAAGGAGTCGGCCGGGATCCGCAGGCGCGCGCGCACCTCCCGCCGGGACTTCGCGTGTTCGTCGGGTGTGGTCGCGAAGGCGGCCGCATCGATCCCGTTGGCGATCTGCCGGATCCGCTGGGACGGGACCCCCCAGTTGCCCAGGCAGTCCGAGACCGCACTGGAAACGGCCACGGTGCAGGTTCCGAGCCGCTCCGTCGCGGTGTACAGGAGCCTGACTCCGGCGGTCGTGTTGCGCCCTTCGATCGTGTCCTTCAGGAGTGAGTGCTCGGTCGCCACGATCGTCGGGATCCCGGCGAGCCGGGCTGCCAGTCGGCCGTAGACACAGGAGCGGTACAGGTGGGTGTGGACGATGTCGAAGCGTCCTCGGCGGATGAATTTGGTCAGTTTGAACAGTGCGGCGATGTCCCGGTTCCCTCGCATCGCCAGGTGGGTGACCGGGGTGCCGTCCTGTCGGATCCCCTCCGCCACCGCCCCCGGGTTCTCCAGGGTGACGACCTCGCAGTGGTATTCGGCCGGCATGTTCCGCAGCAGGAGCCGTAGTTGTTGTTCTGCTCCGCCTGCGGCCAGACCGGTGATGATGTGCAGGATCCTCATTATTCTTCTTGCTCCATGGCGGGGCTGGTTCGGATGCGGATACTGTTCTTCTGGTTCATCGCGGGGCGATGGCGAGGTGGCGAACCCGCTTGAGCGCGAGCCGCAGGGGCGTGTCGCGCTCGCCGACGAAGCAGCGTGGAATCGAATGGCCCGAAGGCCGGATCGTCGCCTTGGTGGCACAGGCGTACCGGTACCCGGCCTGCTGGGTCATCGCGGAGATCCTGGCGTCGACCGAGCCGTACGGATAGCAGAAGCCGAGGACCGGCTTGTCGATGATCCGCTCGAGGGCCATCCGGCTCCCCGCGATCTCGGCCTCCGCCTCGCTGTCGGAGAGCTCCGGCAGGTGCCGGTGCGTGAGGCTGTGCGAGCCCACTTCGATGGTGGTGGAGGCCAGTTCCCTCACCTGCTCGACCGACATGATCTTCCGCTTGTCGGCGCCGCTGGAGAAGTCCCAGTCGTTGTAGCCGCCGAGCCGCTCGGCGATGACGAAGGCGGTGGCCGTGAAGCCATGCCTGTCGAGGACGGGCAGGGCGTTGTCCAGGAAGTCCTCGAAGCCGTCGTCGAAGGTCAGCCCGACCAGTTTCTCTGCGGCAGGATCCCTGGACCGCATCAACTCGGCCATGCTGACCCCCCGGAAGCCCTGCCGGGAGAGCCATTCCATCTGCACCGAGAACTGCGCCGGGGAGACGCAGATCATGTGAGGGTCGGATCTTGCTGTATCGATGGAGTGGTACATGAGGATCCAGGGCAGCCTCGGCATGTCGATCATCATTTCGTGTAGGCAGGGAATGGGCGGTGCGCCGCGGGTGGGCGGGCCTGCGCATGCCCTCCGTCGCCGTACTCTGCGACAGCCGCAGACGCCGCAGCGTCCAACGACCGCTCCCTGCCCGGGACACGGCCCGGACCGGGGCCGCCCGGTCGGATCCGTCGTGCTCCTCCGGCAGGTCGGGACGCGGGGCGCCGGCAGCCTGTGCCGGGCGCGGGCGGGGCCGGAACGGCGGGCCGCCGGTGCGGGCGGGCGTCGACGTGGGGGTCGGTGAGGTGGGCCGCCAGCACCTACCGCCAGCACCTACCGCCCGTACCGCCGCAAATACCGCGATGCTGCGCCCGTGCACGTTCGGCACGGGCGCAGCATCGCGGCGGGGCATCAGGAGTCCGACCGCCTGGTCGGTCGGTGGACGGCGGGTTCCGGAGCCCGACCGCAGTGTCCTCGAACGGATTGTCGTCGAGGTCGGTGGGAAACCCCGTCGCCCCCGCGCCTCGCCCGACGGGGGCGGGGGCGGCGGCGGGGGCGGCGGCGGGTACGGCCGATCAGTACCAGCCGGTCCGGTACCAGCCCTTGGTGGAGGTGGAGCTGGCCTGCGACTGGATGTCCTTGTCGTTGACCATCGCGCTCCAGATGGCGCCGCCCGAGTACGTGGTGGTGGAGTAGTCGCTGGCCTGGCCCGGGTGGTTCTGGACCGCCACGGACTCACCGACGACCGCGTTCCTGTCCCGCGCCCACGCGGCCCGGCAGGACGGGCTGTAGCGCAGTTCCAGCGGGCCGTCGGTGGAGACGGTGATGGCGTCGTTGGCGCAGGTGGTGTTGGCCGGGTCCAGGCCGGTGCAGCTGCTGGCGTAGCAGCTGGTGGCGGCGGAGGCCGGGGCGGCCGCGAGGACCGCGCCCGACAGTGCCAGGGCCAGGGTGGCGCCGATCGTGGCGGCCTTGCGGGTGACGGAACGCATGGGGGTTCTCCGGACTGGTGCGTGATCAATGGATGTGCCCCCACTCTGGGGCCCCGCCGCACCGTCCCTCCACCGTCCCGGCGTCCCAGGGACGTTCCCGCTCGTCCCGGGAAGCGGGCCGGCTCCCGCGGGCGGTCGGGAGGGCGGTCCGGGCTCCGGGGCCAGGACCCGGCGGCGTTCGGGGCCCTGCCACAGGCGGGCCGAGCGCAGGCCTGTGCCGCCGCCGGATCCGGCGGAAGGGGGCCTGGTTCTCGGGTCAGCCGGTCTTGACCCAGTCCTGGCAGGCGGTCGTCTTGAAGATCTTGTCGCCGGACTTGATGGTGATGGTGGCGGGGCCCTGCACGTTGTCGTTGGCGATGATGGAGCCGACGCCGTCGCC
Source organism: Kitasatospora sp. NPDC051702 (assembly GCF_040681575.1). Lineage (NCBI taxonomy): Bacteria > Bacillati > Actinomycetota > Actinomycetes > Kitasatosporales > Streptomycetaceae > Kitasatospora > Kitasatospora sp. NPDC051702. The sequence goes on along the minus strand of NZ_JBFAZB010000009.1, from coordinate 75,884 downwards.
GCCGTTGTTGCGCTCCCAGTAGCAGATCCCGATGCCGCCGGCCTTGGGGCCCTTGCTCTTGTAGGTGCCGGGCTGGACGTCGACGCCGACCTCGTAGCTGCCGTCGCCACCGATCGTGTCGCCCTTGGGCTTGTCCGGCGTGCTCGGCGCCACGGGGGCCGCAGGGGCCTCGGCGGTCACGGTCATGGTGGCGGTGACGGTGGCGGCGGGAAGCGGGGCGGGAGCCTTGGCCGCCGCAGCGGGAAGGGTGACGGTGGCGGTGGCGGTGGGCGTGGCCGCCGGGGTGCTGTTCTTCTTGTCTGCGCCTCCCGCCGCGCCGACGGCGATGCCGACGATCAGGGCGGCGGGGGCGACGAAGCGGACCCTGCGGTAGACGGGGCGCTTGGAGTCGTTCTGAACGGGGTTGCTCATGAAGGACGTTCTTCCTCTGGTGGTGGTGCGCGGACAGCCGGCGCCACCCTTGCGCATCCGTGAGCGGCGGCGAGGGCATGTGATCGAACCGTGTCCCACCAGCAGGGGAATCGTGGCGCGAGTGGTCGGGGGTGTCGGGGTCAGTCGGCGGAGTCCCACTGGTCGTCGCCGACGGAGAAGACCTCGGGGTCGCGGCGGAGCAGGTCGCGCTGGCGGTCGGTCAGCCGGGCGGCGAACGTGTGGATCTCGTCGTACGCGTGCAGCAGGGTGCCGTCCAGTCGGGCGAGCAGTGCGCCCAGGTCGCAGTCGTCGGCCACGGCAACGGAGTACTGGCCCACGACACGCGCCGAGGCGGGGACGCGCTGGTAGCGGGCGACGCCGCCGACGCAGTCGCGCTCGACGTACTCGACCTGGCGGTCGGCCCGGACTGCGGCGAGCTGATCCGCGGTCAGGTCCGCTCCCACGACCAGGCCGTGTCGTGTGCGGGCGGCGCCGGGGTCGACCCCGTGTCGGGTCAGGATGTCCAGGACGGACGGGAAGGCCGGCTCGGCGTGCGGCCAGTACCCGGGGTGGATCAGGAAACCGCGTTCCGACTGCGGCTGCCCCGCCGAGAACAGCGGCGCCTCGTACGCGCCCGGCACACGGTCCACGGTTCCCCCACACGCACACACGGGATCGGTATCGCGTACGGGAGTCTCCTACGGCGCCCGGCGCGACGGGAAGAGGGCCGGAGCGGCTCCGGCCGCTCCGGCCCTCTTCCCGTGGTCCCGCGGAGGGCTCAGCGGAAGTCGTCCGCGTGGTCGGCGGCCCACTGGGCGTAGGTGTGGGCCGGGGCGCCGGTGACCTTCTCCGCGATGGCGGAGGTCACGGCCGCGACGCCGTCGGCGGCGGCCCACTGGCTCACGATCGCCCCGGCCACGACCGGGTGCATGGTTCTGGCGACATCCGCGCGGGCCTGCTCCTCGGTGACGTGTTCCACCCGGATGCGGCGGCCGATGGCCTCGCCGATGTGCTCGACCTGGCGTTGCAGGGTCAGGGACTCGGCCCCGTGGACGGTGTAGGCCTGGTGCGAGTGGCCCGGCTCGGTCAGGGCGGTCACCGCCAGCGCCGCGATGTCCTTCTCGTGCACCGGTGCCGACTGTGCGCGCGGGTAGGGCAGCCGGACGACGCCGTCGGTGCGGATCGAATCGGCCCACCAGGTACGGGTGTTGGCCGCGAACGTCCCCGGCCGGAGGAAGGTCCAGTCCAGGCCGGAGCGTTGGACGGCCTGCTCGATGCTGCGGTTCAGGCGGGCGACGGGGTGGCCGGCGTCGGGGTCAAGGACGACCGCCACCGACGAGAGCAGGACGACCTGCCGGATCCCCGCGGCTGCGGCCGCCGCGACGACCTCGTCGATGTCGTAGGGCTGCTGGGGGTCGAGCATCCCGTAGAGGAACACCTTGTCGGCGCCGTCGAACGCTGCGGGCAGCGTCTCGGGACGCCCCAGGTCGGCGACGACCGCTTCGCACCCGGGCCGCACCCCCGCGGCCGGGTTCCTGCTGACTGTTCTGACCTGCTCGCCGGCGGCCAGCAGACCGTCGACCACGTGACGGGCGACGTTGCCGCGGGCGCCGAAGACGACTGTCGGCATGGTGGGGCCTCCTGCGTGTCGTGGACGTGAAGTGCCCTATGGGCACGGGTGGTTGCCAGTCGCCGGTCAGGGCTGGACGTTCTCCAGGTCCTCCAGGAGGCCCGGGTGCTTCGGCTCCCAGCCGAGCGCCTGGCGGGTGCGGGCGCTGGACGAGGGCTGGTCGGCCTTGAAGATCGGGCCGAGCGGGCCGTAGGTCTCCTCCGGCACCGACTCGACCGGCAGGCCCAGCCGTCGGCCGATGACGGCCGCGATGTCCCGCATGCCGTCCCCCTCGTCGGCGACGGCGTGCCAGGCGGTGCCGGCATCCGCCCGCTCCAGGGCGAGCCGGAAGAGGACGGCCGCGTCGAGCGCGTGGACGGCGGGCCAGCGCTGGGTGCCGTCGCCGGTGTAGCCGGAGATTCCGCTCCGGCGTGCGATGTCGGTCAGCAGACCGGCGAACCCGCCCGCGCCCTCGTTGTGGACCGTGCGCGGCAGGCGGACGGCCGTGCTCCGGACCCCGCGGGAGGCCAGGCCCAGGATCGCGGTGACGGTGCGGCCGCGGCCGCCGACCGGCCCGTCGGTCGGCACCGGGTCGGCCTCGGTGGAGGCCCGGCCGGGCACCCAGGGCGTACCCGAGGCGGTGACCAGGGGGCGGCCGGTGCCGACGAGCTCCTCACCGAGGGCGGTGAGGGCGGCGGCCTCTTCGGCGATGTTGCGGGCGAGGGCCTCGGGGCTGCTGAAGTCGTTGCCGAAGGCCAGGTGGATCACGCCGTCGGCCTGGGCGGCGCCGGAGCGCAGGACGTCCAGGTCGGCGAGGCCTCCCCGCAGCGGTTCGGCGCCGGCCGCCCCGGCGGCCTGTGCGGAGGCCTCGGAGCGGGCGAGCGCGAGGACGGTGTGGCCGTGGCCGAGGAGTTCGGCGACGACGGCGGACCCGATCAGACCGGTGCCGCCGGTGACGAAGACGCGCATGGAAACCCTCCACAAGTGATGGGACTCTTGTCCCGTCACTGTAGCAGTGACGGGACAAGAGTCCCATCACAACGGGACAAGGGTCCCGTCGCCTATGCTGAGCCCATGGGTCGATGGGAACCAGGTGCGCGTGAACGCCTCGTCGTGGCCGCGGTCGACCTGTTCACGGAGCAGGGGTACGACGCCACGACGGTCGCGCAGATCGCCGAGCGCGCCGGCGTCACCAAGAGCACCTTCTTCCGGCACTTCCCCGACAAGCGCGAACTGCTGGTCGCCGGGCAGGAGACGCTGAGCCGGCTGCTGGCCGAGGGCATCGCCGACGCGCCCTGCACCGCCAGCCCGCTCGAGGCCGTCGCCGCCGGTCTCCAGCGCGCCTCGACCGCCATGGGCCCCGGCAGCCGCGAACTCGCCCCCCGCCTGAAGGCGGCCGTCGCCGCCAGCACCGAGCTCCAGGAGCGCGACGCCCTCAAGACCGTCAGTCTCGCGGCCGCGATGACGACCGCCCTGCTCGCCCGTGGCGTGCCCGGCCCGACGGCGGCCCTCGCGGGAGAGCTGGGCGTCCTCGCGTTCAAGCGGGGGTACGCCGAGTGGGCCGAGGACGACCGCGGCGCCGAGGACGGGCTCGCCGGGTGCGCCCTGGCGGCCCTGGACGAACTGCGGGCGGCGAGCGCGTCGCTGGGCTGACCGGACGGGCAGGACCCCACGGCTCTTCGCGCCCGCCGCCCTCCCCCGCCGAGCCCCTGACACCGACGGAGCGGGGACGGCAGTGGGCTCACCCCGCCGCGTTCAGCGGCACAGGCCGCGCAGGGCGGTGAGGCAGTCCGCGGCCCGGCGCTGCGGGTCGGCCTCGGTACTGGCCCAGGCGATCCGGGCGTCCGGCCGGATCAGGACGGCGGTGACGTCCCGCCAGAGCGGGTGCGATTCCCCGGCGTTGACGGCCACCGTCCGCCGGTCCGGCCCGGGCGCGGGACACGGCGTCCGCGTCCCGGCGAGGTCCAGCAGCAGCGGCCGGCCGTGGTGCATCAGCGGGTGGGGCGTGGGCGCGTCGGCCGCCGCCAGGGCGAGGCCCGCCAGCCGGGTGCCGGTCAGCGGGTGTGCGCCGGGTGCGGTGGCGGGCAGCGGGTCGTCGAAGCCGGCGATCCGGCGGGCCCACCGGCGGTTGGTCCGCGGGTCGGCCAGCGCCTCGGACCAGACCTCGCGCAGCGCGATCTGCTCCGGGCTCGCCGCCGCGAACAGGGCCAGTTGCGCGCGGGTGTTGTCGATGACAGCACGGGCGGCCGGCCGCCGCTCGGCCTCGTAGCTGTCGAGCAGGGCGTCGGGTGCCCGGCCCTGGAGGACGGCGGCCAGTTTCCAGCCCAGGTTGGCGGCGTCCTGGATGCCGAGGTTCATGCCCTGCCCGCCGGCGGGGAAGAACATGTGCGCCGCGTCCCCGGCGAGCAGGACCCGTCCGGCCCGGTAGTGCGCGGCCTGGCGGGTGGCGTTGCCGTAGCGCGAGAGCCACCGGGGGTTGCGGACGGCCAGGTCCCGCCCCAGCAGGGCGCGGGTCTGCTCGCGCACCTCCTCCAGGGTCAGGGGTTCGCCGGTGCCGCGGTGCATGGTGGCCGTGGACAGTCCCGCCAGCCGGTGGACGCCGTCGCCGATCGGGACGGCCAGGAACGAACCGGCCGGCCCGGTGGCGGCGAGCGGTGCGGTGGGCGGTGCGGTGGGCGGACCGTCGGGTCCGGCGGCGGGTCCGGCGGCGAGTTCGACGTCGGCGAGCCATCCGGTCATGGTGGTGTCCTGGCCGGGGAAGTCGATGCCGGCCGCCTGGCGCACCGCGCTGCGGGTGCCGTCACAGCCGACCACCCAGCGGGCCCGCACGGTCCGGTGGGCGCCGTCGGCGCGCAGCACCACCTCGACGGCGTCCGGCCCCTGGGTGAGCGAGACGACCTCCTGTCCGCGCAGCACCCGGGCGCCCACGGCGACGGCGTGTTCCTCCAGGAGCCGTTCGGTGACGGACTGGCCGAGCCCCAGCATGAACGGGTGCACCGCGCCGACGGTGGAGAAGTCCAGCCGGGTGGTGGCCGCGCCGAAGTGGCCGGTCGGCACCGGGGTGCCGCGCTCGATGAAGCGCTCCGCGAGGCCGCGGGTGGCGAAGGTGTCCAGCGTGCCGGCCTGCATGCCGACGGCGCGCGAGCGCCCGTCCGGTGCCGTCCGGCGTTCCACGACGGTCACCTCCACGCCGTGCAGGCGCAGCTCCGCGGCGAGCCAGAGCCCTACCGGGCCGGCCCCGGCGACGAGTACGTCGAGCATGACAACGTCTTCCTCTCACTGGTGGGTCGGTGCGGCCCGGCGGCGGCGCGCCCGTGCGCGGGGCAGGGCGGGGCGCGCCGTCGTCGGGGCGCCGGGTGGGCGAGGGCCGTTCAGCGGGCGCTGCCGAGGTTCCGGTCGTGGTCGGCGCCTTCGAGCATGAGGGTGGTCTCCTCGATGCGGCGGAAGCGGCCGTCGGGGGCGTACTCGGCGAAGAGGTAGACCTCGATGCGGACGGTGGAGCCGTCGGTCTTGGTGATGGTCATGGTGTGGCGGTCGGCATAGAGGTCGCCGGAGAAGAGTTCGTCGTGGACCTCGACGGAGCCGCCGGCGACGACCGTGCGCAGGTGGGCGATGTGGGCGAGGAACTCGGTGCGGTCGGCCCACTCGCCGTCGGTGCGCTGGCGGTAGTCGGGGGCGAAGTGCCGGTCGGCGGCCTCGTCGAGGTCCAGGCCCGGGGTGAGGAGGAGGTCGGTGAGGGCGGTGCGGGCGTCGGCGCGGGTGCTGGCGGTGGTCATGGCGGTCCCCTTGGGATTCTTGTGCGGCTTGAAAGTGCGTGCTTCGAGCACGCATATGCACCGTACTACAGATTGCGTGCGTCGCGCACGCTCATCCGGGAGGGGATCGCGGCCACCCGCTGCCGCGCGAGACGGCCCGCCGGCCGTCAGCCTCCCGTCGGTGCCAGCCGGCGGCTGAGGCGCAGGACGTCGGCGGCCGTGCGCGGGGCGGTGCTGCCGCGGAAGAGCGGGACGGGGTGGGCCTCGGGACCGATGAGCAGTCCGGTGCGACCCTCGAGGGCGGGGGCGGTCGCGGCGGCGATCGAGGAACGTGCGGCCAGCGAGGCCGGGCCGGCGGTGGAGCGCTCGAACCGTCGGCGGACCAGCGGCCACAGCAGGCGCAGCGGCGGGGAGACGATCGCGGGCGAGGTCATGGTGCCGTCGGTCATGGTCGTCGCGGCGCCGCCCGGGTCGGCCGCAAGGACGGCGACCCCGCTGCCGCGCAGGCGTTCGGCGAGGTCCAGGGCGTAGACGAGGTTGGCGAGCTTGGCCCGGCCGTACCAGTGGAACCCGTAGTAGCCGCCCGGCGGTTCGACGGCGGCGAAGGTGCGCCTGGCGAGGCCGATCGCCGACGAGCTGACGTTCACGATCCGGCTCGGTCCGCCGTCCCGGAGGGAGTCGAGCAGCAGCTCGGTCAGCAGGTACGGCGAGAGGTGGTTGACGGCGAAGGTGGCCTCGATCCCGTCGACGGTCCGCTGCCGCTGCGCGAACATCGCGCCGACGTTGTTGACCAGGAGCTTCAGCGGCCCCTCGGCGGCCAGGCGGGCCGCGAGGGCGCGCACCTCGCCGAGTGAGGCGAGGTCGGCGGCCAGGAAGCGCGGCCTGCCGCCGGTCGCGGCGGCGGCGATGCGCTCGACCGCGCGAGCGCCGCGCTCCGGGTCCCGCCCGACGACGGTGACGGCGAGCCCCCGCGCCGCCAGCCCCACCGCGGTCTCCAGTCCGATGCCCCCGGTCCCCGCCGTCACCACAGCCCGCTGTTCCATGGGCCCGCCCTCCGATTCCGTGCGTTCAGCCCCTCGAAACGGATTGGTATCCGTTTTCAAGCGGGGACGCTAGCACATGATTCGGATAGCTATCCGTTTTCTGGGGCCGAAGCAGCCCCGGACTGCCCGGAGGAGGTGGTCAGCGCGGAGGTCAGCGCGGGTGGTCAGCGCGGAGGACGCAGGCCTTCGACGAGGACACCGAGATACACCTCGGTCCGCTCGGGCCCGTGCTCACCGGAGCGCAGCGCGTGCTCGACCCCGCAGAGCAGCCGGCGCACGTCACCGGGCCCGACGTCCCGGCGGATCGCGCCGGCCAGGCGCGCGCGGTCGAGCAACTGGGCCGTGGCACCGTCCAGTTCACGCTTCAGCTCGACGGTCCGGGCGTCCGTGTCGGCGGCCGACTCCAGCACGGCGGCGAACCCGGAGTCCTCCAGGGCCCGCGCCAGCGTGAACCGCAGCAGCCTCTGCAGGCCCGCGAGCGGATCCTCGTCCGCAGCCGCGGCCCGGGCCTCCTCGACCAGCTCCCGGAAGCGTTCGACGAGCAGCGCCTCCCACAGCGCGTGCCGGTTCGGGAAGTGCCGGTACACCGTCCCCACGCCGACCCCGGCCAGCCGCGCGATGGCGTTCAGCTGCAGCGAGTCGTCCCCCGCCGCCACCTGTTCCCGCGCCACCTGCAGCACCCGGGCACGGTTGCGCACGGCATCCGCCCGCAGCCCCGGCCCCTGCTCACCCGTCGATCTCACCCGGTCAGCATAGGCGGGCCGGCTCGGCTTCCCCCCGGACACCGACCCCATCGAGAAGTGGACGCTCGACAGCGACGACACGATCTCCGGCACCCCCACCGGCCCCCTGATCCACAAGGAATCGCACTCGAAGGTGCGCCTCAGCCTGAACAGCCACCACGGCACCCGGCCCGCGCCACCGGTTCGTCACCGACAGTCACAGCGGTGTGAGCTGGATCCCTTGGGGGCGAGTGCCTGGGCGCGGGGGCCCGTGACGGTTCTCACGCGCTCCACGCACCTCCTACCCTTCCTAGTGGACCGCCCCTCCACTCCGCAGCCGGCCCCGGCCCGGGCGGCCGCCGTCACCGCCACCATTCCGTGTCTGCGGCCGGGCCTCCGCTGTTTTCCCAGCTCAGACCGGTGAAAATCACCGCAAAAGTTCGGATCTGTCCTGGTTTGGCCATCGAGGCGACGGGTAGCGGCCCGCGTCCGACGCGCGTGTTCGCCCGGATCCGCTACGACGCCGCGTCGTAGCGGGCACCCCTTGGACCCGGCCTCCGACCCCGCTAACAATGGCTCAGTCGCCAGCTGCGGCGGCGGTTCGATCCGCTGCCGCAACTCCCGCCAGGTGGTCACCACCCGTGACCGCCCCGGTGCCGACTCCCGCCCGCCGGCCCTGTTGGGCCTGCCGAGCCGCAGGACGAGGCACCCCCACGATTGAGGTCGAACTCCCACATGCCCGTGATCTCCACCCGCATGCGCAAGTCCGCCGCCCTGCTCACCGCCGCCGTCGGCATCACCGCGATCGGCGCCGCCGTCGTCCCGACCGCCGCCTCGGCCACCACGCCGCAGGCGCTGGCCGCGAGCATCGTCCCCGCCGACCAGCTCGCCTCCTTCAACCAGATCATCTCCCACGAGAGCGGCTGGAACGTCACCGCGACCAACGCCTCCTCCGGCGCCTACGGCCTCGGCCAGGCCCTGCCCGGCAACAAGATGGCCTCCGCCGGCGCCGACTGGAAGACCAACGCCGCCACCCAGATCAAGTGGGCCTACGACTACATGAACGGCCGCTACGGCAGCCCGAACCAGGCCTGGGCCTACTGGCAGATCCACCACAACTACTGACCGGTCGCAGCGGCCCGCCGGTCACCCGCCGGCACGACTGCACGACTGCACGCCCCGCCGACGCCACGAACCGACCCGGGGCCGAACAGGACCACGGCCGAGGGGCCCGGTGCGCACACCCCGCGCACCGGGCCCCTCGGCGTGTCCGTGCCCGGCCGCGCGCACGGCCGGGCACGATCCGCCCCGGCCGGTCCCGGCCGCTCCCGGCCGCTCCCGGCCCTCAGCGTGCCGACGCTCGCCGCCCGGCCCGCCGTCCAGGACACTGAACGCCATGACTGATGTGCGCGAGATCCTGGATTACCAGACCTTCGGCCGGGCGGTGCGCGAACTCGCGCAGACGATCGCCGACGACGGCTACGTGCCCGATCTCGTCCTGAGCATCGCCCGCGGCGGCGTGTTCGTGGCGGGCGGTCTCGCGTACGCGCTGGACTGCAAGAACATCCACCTGGTGAACGTCGAGTTCTACACGGGCGTGGGCACCACCCTCGACATGCCCGTCATGTTGGCTCCCGTCCCCGCGGCGATCGACTTCACCGAGAAGAAGGTCCTGATCACCGACGACGTCGCCGACACCGGCAAGACGCTGAGGCTGGTGCACGACTTCTGCCTCGACCACGTCGCCGAGGTCCGCTCCGCCGTCATCTACGAGAAGTCGCACTCCCTGGTGAAGTGCGAGTACGTGTGGAAGAGGACCGACGACTGGATCGAGTTCCCGTGGTCGGCGGAGGGCCCGGTCGTCCGGCGCGACGGCCAGGTGCTCGACGCCTGACCGCCGGCTCGCCGGCCCTTCGACAACGGGAAGGGGGCGCTCGCCGGCTTCACGTGACACCACCGACCCCCAGCGCCGACCGGCCGGGCGGATCACCGGTCGGCCGAGGGGGCCGCCCGTCACCGGACGCCCGAAGGGGCGGCCGGGCTGTCGGCTGCTTCGCGTACCGCGGCGGCCGTGGCGATGGCGGGGCCGGCGAGTTTCCGTCGGTGGCCGGGCGTGGGGAAGGACACGGGCGGGACCAGCTGTCGAAGCGCTTCCGGACGGGTTCCGGCCTCGGGCCGGGGCGGCGCCCGGGTAGTGTTCCGGACGCCGCTTGGTGGCCGTGATCAGCTGGCGGGGGTGCCGACGGTGTTGGTGAGGTCGACGGTGGCCCACGCACCGTTGGGCTGCAGCGCGGTGAGGTTCAGGTGTCCGCCGTTGAGGGAGCCGCGCGAGTAGATCGCCAGGGTGCCGTCGGGGTCGGTGCTCGCGCTGACCGCACCGTCGGTGGCCGGGGTGCCGACGAGGGTGTTCAGGTCGGTGGTCGCCCACGTGCCGGCGGCGGACTTGTAGGTGATCTGCAGGTGCCCGTTGTCCGCGTTCGCGGTGGCCACACCGACCGTCCCGTTGGTCTGCGTGAACGTCGACGGCGCACCGCCCGCAGAAGCAGGAGTACCGACGGTGTTGGTGAGGTCCACGGTCGCCCACGCACCGCTGGGCTGCAACGCCGTCAGGCTCAGGTGGTTGCCGTTCACGGACCCGCGCGAGTAGATCGCCAAGGTGCCGTCGGGGTCGGTGCTCGCACTGACCGCACCGTCCGTCACCGGAGTACCGGCCGTACCGGTCAGGTCGGAGGTCGCCCACGTGCCCGCGGCGGACTTGTAGGTGATCTGCAGGTGCCCGTTGTCCGCATTGGCGGTGGCCACACCGACCGTCCCGTTGGTCTGCGTGAACGTCGACGGCGCACCGCCCGCAGAAGCAGGAGTACCGACGGTGTTGGTGAGATCCACGGTCGCCCACGCACCGTTGGGCTGCAGCGCCGTCAGGCTCAGGTGGTTGCCGTTGACCGAGCCCCGCGAGTAGATCGCCAAGGTGCCGTCGGGGTCGGTGCTCGCGCTGACCGCACCGCCGGTGGTGGGGGTGCCGACGGTGTTGGTGAGGTCACTGGTGGCCCAGGTGCCGGCCGCCGAGCGGTAGGTGATCTGCAGGTGCCCGTTGTCCGCATTGGCGGTGGCCACGCCGACGGTCCCGTTGGTCTGCACGAAGGCGGCCGGAGAACCGCCCGCCGCCGCCGGCGTTCCCACCACGTTCGTGAGGTCCGCCGTCGTCCAACCACCGCCCGCCAGACGCGCCGTCATCTGCACGTGCCCGTTCGCGGACCGGCTGAACGTGTAAGCCGTACCGTCCGCACCCGTCACCGAACCACCGTCACCCACGGCCGGCTTCCACGCCGGAGCGGGCGGCGGTGTGGTGGTGGACGGGTAGGGGTCGGCGTGGTCGGCTCCCAGGCTCGCCGCCGGCCCGCAGCGCGGCCAGGCCCCCTGGCCCTGGCCCGCGAGGACCTTCTCGGCGACCAGGATCTGCTGCTGCTTGCTCGCCTGGTTCGCGTAAGGGGCGTACGCACCGCCGCCATAGGCCAGCCAGGTGCTGCGGCTGAACTGCAGGCCGCCGTAGTAGAGGCCGTTGCTGCTGACGATGCTCCAGTTCCCCCCGCTTTCACAGGCGGCGACCTTGTCCCAGGTCGAGAGGGAGGCGGCGGAGGCCTCGCCCGCGGCGAGCGTGCCCGCCGCAGAGGCGAGGAGGCCTGCAGCGAGGAGGGAGGCGAGGGCGGTACGACGTGCGGGGGCGGTCACGGCGGGCTCCATGGGCTTGGCGGCAGCGTGTTCGAGCGAAGAGAACGGAGGGCGGGTGGGCGTGCTGTGCGCGGGCCGGGCCGGGTGTCGCAGCCGGGCCCGCGCACAGCACGGGGGCACGCCGGTGGTCAGCTGGCGGGGGTGCCGACGGTGTTGGTGAGGTCGACGGTGGCCCACGCACCGTTGGGCTGCAGCGCGGTGAGGTTCAGGTGTCCGCCGTTGAGGGAGCCGCGGGTGTAGAGGGCGAGGGTGCCGTCGGGGTCGGTGCTCGCGCTGACCGCGCCGTCGGTGGCCGGGGTGCCGACGAGGGTGTTCAGGTCGGTGGTCGCCCACGTGCCGGCGGCGGACTTGTAGGTGATCTGCAGGTGCCCGTTGTCCGCATTGGCGGTGGCCACGCCGACCGTCCCGTTGGTCTGCGTGAACGTCGACGGCGCACCGCCCGCGGACGCGGGGGTACCGACGGTGTTGGTGAGGTCCACGGTCGCCCACGCACCGTTGGGCTGCAGCGCCGTCAGGCTCAGGTGGTTGCCGTTCATGGACCCGCGCGAGTAGATCGCCAGAGTGCCGTCGGGGTCGGTGCTCGCACTGACCGCACCGTCCGTCACCGGAGTACCGGCCGTGCCGGTCAGGTCGGAGGTCGCCCACGTGCCGGCGGCGGACTTGTAGGTGATCTGCAGGTGCCCGTTGTCCGCATTGGCGGTGGCCACGCCGACCGTCCCGTTGGTCTGCGTGAACGTCGACGGCGCACCGCCCGCCGAGATCGGCGTGCCGACCACGTCGGTGAGGTCGACGGTGGCCCAGGCACCGCTGGGCTGCAGCGCCGTCAGGCTCAGGTGACCACCGTTGGCCGAGCCGCGCGAGTAGATCGCCAAGGTGCCGTCGGGGTCGGTGCTCGCACTCACCGCACCGTCCGTCACCGGAGTACCGGCCGTGCCGGTCAGGTCGGAGGTCGCCCACGTGCCGGCCGCCGAGCGGTAGGTGATCTGCAGGTGCCCGTTGTCCGCGTTCGCCGTCACCACGCCGACGGTCCCGTTGGTCTGCACGAAGGCGGCCGGAGAACCGCCCGCCGCCGCCGGCGTTCCCACCACGTTCGTGAGGTCCGCCGTCGTCCAACCACCGCCCGCCAGACGCGCCGTCATCTGCACGTGCCCGTTCGCCGACCGGCTGAACGTGTAAGCCGTACCGTCCGCACCCGTCACCGAACCACCGTCACCCACGGCCGGCTTCCACGCCGGAGCGGGAGCGGGGATCGGGGTGGAGTCCTCGACGACGTTCTTGTAGCGCAGCGCCTTGTACTCGCCGTTGGGGTGCCCGTCGATCCTCGCCGCGTCGATCGAGACGCCGGTGATGTGCTTCACCGGGGTGGACCCGAAGGAGTAGTAGGAGAACTTGGTGTGGGCGGCGTCGTCCCACTTCTCGAAGAGCAGGACGTGGTTGTAGTAGGAGTTGAGGACGTCGCCGGCCTTGAGGTCGCTGCGGCTGATCTCCCTGGTGAAGCCACCGTCCACCAGCCCCTGGGTGTTCGGGCTGCTGCCCAGGTGCCAGGCCATGGAGACGTAGCCGGAGCAGTCGGTGCGGTAGGAGCGGCCCGAGGAGTCGAGGGCGGAGCCGCCCTGGCTGTAGACGAGGCTCTTGTTGTACCAGAACTGGGCGCGCTCGATGATCTCGGCGCGGGTGATCTGGCCGCCGACCGAGGAAGCCTGCGCGGCGGTGGCGGTGGTGGTGGTGACGGTCGTCGCGACGACGGCGCCGGACACGGCGATCGCAGCCGCCAGGGTGACGCGCAGCAGCTTCGAGGTCTTCGAGGACATGGGTGCACTCCGCAAGCGTGAGGAAGGGGTGAGGTCGGTGGGCGGGCGCCCGCGAGCCGGGCGTGGACGGCTGCCCTGCAGGAGCAGCGGTCGGGGGGCTGTGGGCAGACCTGCGCGGTACGGCGGCGGTACGGCCCTCGTGCCTGTTTGGGCGACGAGGGATCGGCGATGTGGGTCCGGCTCGCGTCCCGCGGTGACGCTTCGTTCGGCCCGCCTCCCGGAAGGGGTGCTCCCTGGCGGCGATCACTAGCTTCGTCGCAGCTCAGGGCGGGTGGAAGGGCTTTCGGATGGACGCAATCGTCCATGGCCCCTTCCGGCCAGCGGGGCCGAGAACGAGTTCGAACGCGGGTCCCCGGCCCCGTCCCTGTGTCAGGTCGCGTGCCAGGCGTACGCAGACCTCGGCGACACCCCGCGGCGAGTGGTCACCGGGCCGCGGGGCGGTGGCTGGGCCCCGGTGGCTGTTCTGCGGTGGCCGCGGCGACCTCGTGGCGTGAGCGGACGCCGAGCTTGCCGAGGATGTGGGAGACGTGGGTCTCCACCGTGCGGCGCGAGAGCAGCAGCATCGCGGCGATGTCGGGGTTGGACAGCCCCTGCGCGAGCAGGTCGGCGACGCGCTGTTCCGTCGCGGTCAGGGCGCCGCGGCCCGAGGCCGGCCGGGAGCGCGGCCCGCGGATGCCGGCGCGCACTCCCCAGGGGCGCAGGCGGGCGGCGGCGCGGCGGGCGTCCCAGACCGCGCCCAGCCCGGCGTAGAGCGCGAGGGCCTCGCCGAAGGCGGCGCGGGCCGCGGCGCGGTCCCCGGAGGCGGCCCGGAGCACGGCGAGGTCCTCCAGGGCGTTGCCGAGGTCGGGGGGCCGGTCGGCGGCGCGGTGGTGGTCGATCGCGACGCGCAGCCGGTCCGGGTCGTCGTGCAGCAGTGCCTGGCACCATCCGGCGGCGGCCCGGGTGGCGGGCAGCGGTTCGATGTGGGCGTTGCGCCGGCTCTCGAGCGCCGCGGCGCGGGCGGTGCCCCGGTCGTCCACGGCCAGGGCCAGGCGGACCAGGGCGACCAGCCACTCCGGGTGCCTCCGGACGTCGTACTCGTGGGCGCGGGCCAGCAGCACGGCGAGCACGTCGAGGGCCTCGCGGGGCCGGCCGGTGCGTTCGAGGACGAGGCTGCGGGCGACGATCCGGTAGGAGGCCGCCACGGGCCAGGTCGGCGGCGCGGCCTCGTCGTCCGGCGTCGCCGCGGCTTCCGGGTGCCCGGGTGTCTGCGGCCGGTTGTCGCGGCGGGCGCTGATCAGCGTGTGCAGGCTGTGCCGGGCGAGTTGCCAGCGGCCCTGCGGGAGGTCGGTGACCTCGTCCAGGACCGCCTGCGCGTCGTCCCAGCGGCCGTGTTCGTAGTGCCGCTCGGCGATCCTGACCAGGTTCATGGAGAGCAGCGTCGCCCCGGTCCGTTCGGCGACGGTGCGGGCGCGGGCCAGGGCCTCCTCCGCCTCCCGGGGGCGGCCGAGGCTGTCCAGTGCCACGGCCCGGTGGCCCAGCAGCATCAGCCGCAGGTCGACGGGTTCGGGGTCGTCGCCGATCTGCGCCAGTGCGAGGTCGGCCAGGACCAGGGCGCCGGGCTGGTCGCCCTCCCGGCTGCGGATCAGGGCGCCCGCGTTCAGGGCGTAGCCGACGGTGGTGGCGTTGTTGAGCCGCACCCCTTCGGCGAGTGCTTCGGCCATCGCCGCGCGGCCTCCGCCGAGCCGGCCCTGGAAGCCCCGGGCGAGCGCGAGCAGGGCCAGCAGCCCCGCGCGCCAGCGCGGCGCGAGCCGCGGGTCGCCGAGGGCCGCGCGCCAGTTCGCCTCCACGTCCTGGTAGCGGCCGGCGCGCAGCGCGATGCTGGTGAGCAACCAGCGGGCCCGGCCGGCGAGTTCGCGGTCGGAGGTCTCCAGCAGGATGGTCCGGGCCAGTTCCTCCGCGCGCTCGACGGGGCCGGTGCGGAAGTAGAGCGTCGCCAGCTGGTCGGCCAGCACGTGGTGCCTCGGGCCGTGCGCGTCCGTCTGCCGCAGGGCGTGTTCGAGCAGCTCGGCGGCGATCCCGGGGGCCCGGTCGGCCAGTCGCGCCGCGTTGTCGGCGAGCCACTCGCACTCCCGCTTCCACTCCCAGCCGTCGGCGTCCCGCACGGCCGGCAGGATCAGCTCGGCGACGCGTTCCACCGGCGCCCCGGCGGCGATCAGCTGCTGTGCCGCGTGCTGCAGGAGCCCGGTGCGCAGCGCGGGCGGCATGGCCTCGTGGAGGACTTCCTGCAGCAGGGCGTGGCGGAAGCGCAGCCGGGTGCCGGCGGGCTCCAGCACGCCCGCGCTCAGTGCCTCGTCCACCGCCGCCAGGAGGCGGCCACGGCCGGCCGCGTCCGTCGGGCCGAGGGCACCGCCCCTCGCCGCTGCCGTCAGGTCGGCCGTCGAGAACGCGGGCCCGAGCAGGGACGCGAGGCGCAGCATCTGCCGGGCGTCGGCGGAGAGGCAGGCCAGCCGGTCGGCGATCACGTCCGTGAGCGCCCGGAGCTCCCCCGTGTGGTGGCCGCCGGCGGGCAGTTCGACGGTGCCGGCGGCGCGGTGCAGGGATCCGGCGCGTTCCAGGGCGTTCAGCAACTCCCTGACGTACAGGGGGTTTCCGGCCGCTGAGGTGAGGCGTGCGGCGAGCCGGGGCCCTGCGGTCCCGCCGGTCAGTGCGCCGGCCAGCTCGGTCACGCTCGCCTCGCTCAGGCGGTCGAGGGAGAGCACCTGCCCGCCGTGGGGCGGGAGTTCCCGGCGCAGCCGCACCAGGGCCGGTCGGCTCGGGGCCGGTCGGCAGGTCCCGATGGCCAGCAGCGGCCGGTGGGCCGCGGTGCGGCAGAGGCGGCGCCACAGCAGCAGGGTGGCCTCGTCGGCCCGGTGGAGGTCCTCCAGGGCCAGGACGAGTGGCCTGGAGGTGCACAACCGGTCGATGCGGGTGAGGAGTTGTTCGGTGGCGGCCGTCACGGGATCGGTGGCGAGGCCGTGCCTGTCCCGGCCCGACCGGGCCTGCGGGCATCGACGGGCGGGTGCGGCCTGCGCGTGCCGGGGGTCGGCCGACGGCGGGTGCACGCCGAGGAGTCGGGTCATGGCCGAGAGCGGAAGCCGTTGCGCCAGTTCGTCGCAGTGCCCGAGGAGCACCGCGCAGCCGGCGGCCCGGGCCGCGGCGAGCGGGGCGGCGAGCAGGGCGGACTTGCCGATGCCCGGTTCGCCCTCGACCAGCAGGCTGCTCCCGCGGCCGGCCGCGACATCGGTGACCAGGGCCTCCAGCAGGGCCTGTTCGACGTCCCGTCCGGTCACGCCAACCATCTGCCGAATCAGCATGTACATGACTTTAACCAGGTCGGGTGCCGCGCCAAACGTCTCGCGCGTCACGCCCGGCTCGCCGAGGCGCCATGTCCCGACCCCGCACGGTGCTGCGGGATCTCCGTGAGGCTCACGGATGTCTGCGGGGATGCTGCGCCGGAGGATCGTCCGACAGCCGCGGCGCGGCCACCGCCGCACGAGCGGCGCTCCCCTGTCGCCCCACCCGGACACCCGTCACCACGTGAGGAAGGCCAGCCATGTCCTTTCGACGCTCAGCCCGACGCTCAGCCCTGAGGATCGCCGCGGCAGCGGCGGCCGTCTCGGCGATCGCCCTGCCCGCTTCCACCACGGCCTCGGCTTCCACCCCTGCCTCCGCCCCTGTCTCCTTCTCCGCCGAGTCGGCGACCGGAGCGGCGGGCGCGCCGGCGGCGGCAGCGGTGCAGGCCGGATTCATCGTGAGCAAGGCCCAGTTCGGCCGGATGTTCCCGAGCAAGAACCAGTTCTACACCTACGAGGCACTGGTCGGTGCGATGAGCGCCTACCCCGTCTTCGCACACACCGGGGACGACGCGCTCAAGCGCCGGGAGGCCGCGGCGTTCCTCGCCAACATCAGCCACGAGACCGGCGGCCTGCGCTACATCGTGGAGCAGAACACCGCCAACTACCCGACGTACTGCGACACTTCCCGGTCCTACGGCTGTCCCGCGGGGCGGGCCGCCTACTACGGACGGGGTCCGCTCCAGCTCAGCTGGAACTTCAACTACAAGGCGGCCGGGGACGCCCTGCACATCGACCTGCTCCACAACCCGGGCCTGGTCCAGAC
Organism: Kitasatospora sp. NPDC051702; assembly: GCF_040681575.1. Taxonomy (NCBI): domain Bacteria; kingdom Bacillati; phylum Actinomycetota; class Actinomycetes; order Kitasatosporales; family Streptomycetaceae; genus Kitasatospora; species Kitasatospora sp. NPDC051702. The sequence continues at coordinate 58,664 of NZ_JBFAZB010000009.1, read as the reverse complement.
CGACCCCCAGGTCGCCTGGAAGACCGCGCTCTGGTACTGGAACACCCAGTCCGGTCCCGGCTCCATGACGCCCCATCAGGCGATGGTCAACAGCGCCGGGTTCGGCCAGACGATCCGCAGCATCAACGGCGCCCTGGAGTGCAACGGCCGGAACCCCGCCCAGATGCAGGACCGGGTCAACCTCTACCAGCGGTTCGCCCAGATCCTCGGCACCTCCCCCGGCGCCAACCTGACCTGCTGAGAAGAGCGGAGACCCCATGCACAGGTTCCTGACCAGGCTCCTCGTCGCGGTGGCCGCCACCTTGACCACCGTGCTGACCGCCGTGGTCCCGGGCGCGGGCACGGCGGCCGCGGGTACGGCGGCCGCGGGCACGGCGGCGACGGCTGCTGTCAACCACACGGTGACGTTCGTCAACCACTCCTCGCAGACGCTGTGGATCGGCAGCGGCGTCAACGCCGACGGGTCCAAGCAGTTCGCCCGGCTGCCGGTCCTGGCCCCCGGGCAGTCGGCGACGGTGACGATCCCCGAGACGACCGCCCCCTTCCACTGGCGCGGCAAGTTCTTCGCCCGGCAGGGGTGCGGCGGCGCCCCCGGCAGCACCTTCCACTGCCGGGTGGGCGACTGCGGGGCGTTCGCCGACCACTGCACGACGGGCGAACAGCCCGCCAGCTTGGCCGAGTTCAACTTCGACAGCAAGGACGGCGCCGCGCCCTGGTACGACGTGAGCTACGTGAACGCCTTCTCGCTGCCGGTCACGATCACCCCGGTGAACGCCACCGTCCCGCCCGGCGGCGGCTGCGACACGCGGGGCTGCACGGCGAACCTGCTGCCCGTCTGCCCGCCCGCCGACCTGACGCGCGGGCCGGACGGCAAGCCGCTGCTGTGCACCAACCCCAGCCGGGACACCCCCAGCGACTACAGCCGCGCGCTCAGCGCGAGGTGCCCCAAGGCCTACACCTGGTCCAAGCAGGACCAGGTGCCGGGCAACAAGGTGATGCAGCAGTGCAGCCACTGCAAGGGCTTCACCGTCACCTTCGGACCCGCCGCGTGAGCCGCCCGTCCCGCGGCCCCGCCACGGCCACGGCCGCGACCACGCGATCACGTGAGGAGAGGAGCACGGTGTCCCGTCGCCTACGCCTGTTCACCGTCGTGCCCGTGCTGTTCGCGGTCCTGACCGGGCTCACGGCCGCCGGCCCGGCCGACGCGTCCGCCGCCGTGAAGAAGAAGGGCGTCAGCGCCTGGAACTTCCCCGACGTCACCGGCGCACTGGCCGACGTCAGGGCCGGCTGGTTCTACACCTGGGCCTCGGACCGCCAGCAGATCAGGCCGCCGGCCGGCGTCGAGTTCGTCCCCATGATCTGGGGCGCGGCCTCGGTGACCGACGCCCAGCTCAACACGGCCAGGAAGGAGGGCAGCACCCTGCTCGGGTTCAACGAACCCGACCTGCCGGCGCAGGCGAACATGAGCCCGGCCAGGGCCCTCGACCTGTGGCCGCGGCTCCAGTCGACCGGGATGCGCCTGGGGGCACCCGCGGTCGCGGGCGGCGGCGACGTCGCGGGCGGCTGGCTCGACCAGTTCATGAAGGGCGCCGCCGCCCGCCACGAGAAGGTCGACTTCATCCCCCTGCACTGGTACGGCTCGGACTTCCGCGCCGACGCCGCGACCGGCCAGCTGCGCGGCTACCTCCAGGCCGTCTACAACCGCTACAAGAAGCCGATCTGGCTCACCGAGTACGCCCTGATCGACTTCTCCCACGGCACCCCGAGGTATCCGACGCAGGACCAGCAGGCCGCGTTCGTCACGAAGTCGACCGCCATGCTCCAGGGCCTGCCCTTCGTCGAACGCTACGCCTGGTTCACCCTCTCCGCGGACCGCGGCGGCAGCGGCCTCTACAACCGGGCGACGCCCAACAAGGTGGGCGCGGCCTACCGCGCGGCCGGCTGAGCACGGACCCCGCCCGGGCGGTGCGGGTCGATCCGACCCGCACCGCCCGCGGTCGCGGGCGATCAAGGGGCCTGAAGGCCGTGCCGCAGCCGGCTTCCGACCCGAACCTGATGCGGGTGGCGCCGGACCAGGCTCCTGCGGCCTGACGGCCCGCCCTGCGGGACGCGCGCGGAGCGCACGGGGATGTTCCCCGTGCGCTCCGCGCGTGGTGAAGCCCCTGCCACCCGGACGCGGGCGGGCCGCCGTCAGCGCCCGGTCAGCAGACCGCGCACGAAGGCCGCCTGGCCGACGTGCTGCAGGTCGTCGGCGATCACGCTGATCAGACGCACCCCGAGGGTGACCGGTGGCTGCCACGACTCGTCGACGATCCGGGCGAGGGAGCGGTTGTCGAGGCCTCGCACGTACTCCGTGGTCCGCGCGTGGACGGCGTCGTGGTAGCCCGACAGCAGGTCGGCGGTGGCGGTGACCTGGGCGACCTGCGCGGGCCGGTGCCCGTAACCGGTGGCCGACGCGGCGAAGGGCAGGGCGAACCGCTCCGCCCAGCCCTCGGCGGTCCACACCTGTTCGCGGTCGGCCGCGTCGGCGACGTGGTCGTCCTGCACCCGGGTGAGGTGCCAGACCAGCCAGGCGATCGAGTTGGCCGAGTCCTGCACCCGGAACGCCAGCTGGTCGGGAGTCAGACCCTCGACGACGTCGGCGACCGTGGCACGGATCCGCTCGAACGCGTCCACGAGAAGCTCCGCGCTGGTCACACCGGTCACCGTCGTCTCCCGGTCGAGTAGGCCGTCCTTGTCGGCGGCACGGCGAGCCGCACCGCCCCGCCGATTGTGTCCCGCCCCCGGGCCGCCGGCCACCCGGCGTTCCACCACCCCGACCCCACCACACTTCCACCGCTAAGCACAGATGCTTGCTTCGCGCCGCCCGAAGGGTCTACAGTCCTTCCCGTAAGCACAGATCGGTGCTTACGGATTCCGAGGAGAGTGCGGACGATGAAGCAGCTGCTGTTCCCGAACAACATCCAGTTCTGGTACGAGACCCTGCGCTCGATGAGCCACATCGCCTACGGCGGCGCGGACTTCGGCGAGGTCGTCTCCACCGCCGACCGCATCACCGAGGGCGACTACGGCAGCTGGTACACCGAGTGGATGGCCACCGCCGACCGCGTCGCCGGCCAGGCCGAGGAGTCCCTGGCCGCCGGCCACCGGGTCAGCGCCCGCGACGGCTTCCTGCGCGCCTCCAACTACTACCGCTCCGCCGAGTTCTTCCTCCACGGCCACCCCTGCGACCCCCGCCACGACCACGCCTACGACCGCAGCGTCGACACCTTCCGCTCCGCCGCCGCCCTCTTCACCCCGATCATCGAACCCGTCCAGATCCCCTACGAGGACACCACCCTGCCCGGCTACCTCTACCGCGTCGACGACACCGCCACCCCCCGCCCCACCCTCATCATGCACAACGGCTTCGACGGCACCGCCGAGGAACTCCACTACTTCGGCGCCATGGCCGGCGTCGAGCGCGGCTACACCGTCCTGACCTTCGACGGCCCCGGCATGCCCGGCCCCCGCCACCACCAGAACCTGCCCTTCCGCCCCGACTGGGAGAACGTCATCACCCCCGTCGTCGACTACGCCCAGACCCTGCCCGACGTCGACAACGACCGCATCGCCCTGCTCGGCATCAGCATGGGCGGCATCCTCGCCCCCCGCGCCGCCGCCTTCGAACACCGCCTCGCCGCCCTCATCACCGTCGACGGCCTCTACGACCTCGGCCAGACCACCACCCGCAACATCCCCGGCACCCGCGAAGAAGCCGAACACCTCCTGCGCGCCGACACCGCCCCCGAACTCGACGCCGCCCTCGACCACCTCATGGCCACCGACCCCATCGCCCGCTGGGCCATCAACCACGGCATGTACGTCATGGGCGTCGACACCCCCCGCGCCTTCAACGCCTCCTACCTCGACTACACCCTCGCCAACGGCATCGCCGAACGCATCCAGTGCCCCACCCTCGTCTGCGACGCCGAAGACGACATGTTCTTCCACGGCCAGCCCGAACAGCTCTACCACCACCTCACCTGCCCCAAGACCCTCATGCACTTCACCAACGACGAAGGCGCCGGCGCCCACTGCCACCCCGGCGCCATGCGCCTCACCCAAACCCGCATCTACGACTGGCTCGACGACACCCTCGGTACGACCACCGCCTGAGGACCTGACCGTCCGACACCGCGCCGGGCCCACGGGCCCGGCCCGCGGACCGTCCATCGGCTGCAGACCCATTGACCGAGGAAGCACCAGGAGACACACGTGCGGCTGATCGTAGGAATGACAGGGGCGACCGGCTCCGTCCTGGGAGTCCGGCTCCTCCAGGAACTGCACCGGCACCCCGAGGTGGAGACGCACCTGGTGCTGACGCGCTGGGCACGGGCCACCCTCGAACTGGAGACCGGGATGAGCTCCCGCGACGTCGCCGCGCTGGCCGACGTCGTCCACTCCCCGGACGACCAGGGGGCCTCCATCGCCTCCGGCTCGTTCCCCGCCGACGGGATGGTGATCGTCCCGTGCAGCATGAAGACCCTCGCCGGGATACGCACCGGGTACGCCGACGGTCTGGTCGCCCGGGCCGCGGACGTCACGCTCAAGGAGCGCCGCAAGCTCGTCCTCGTCCCCCGCGAGACCCCGCTGAGCGAGATCCACCTCGACAACATGCTCGCCCTCGCCCGCATGGGCGCCGCCATCGTGCCGCCCATGCCCGCCTTCTACAACCACCCCGCCACCGTGGACGACGTCGTCGACCACATCGTGGCGAGGATCTGCGACCAGTTCGGCATCGACTCGACCCGGGCCCGCCGCTGGGAAGGCATGCGCGCCGCGGCCACCCCGCGCGTACCGGCCCTCCAGAGCAACCAGTGAAGGAAGCGCACCCCATGAACCACCCCGTGAACCACCCCAAGGACCTCCGCGGCCACATCGCCGCGCTCGAAGCCCTCGGCGACCTCAAGCGCGTCCGGCGCGAGGTGAGTTGGGACCTGGAGGCCGCGGCGATCACCCGGCTCTCCTACGAGCGCACCGCGCCCGCACCGCTCTTCGAGAACGTCGGCGGCGCCGAGCCCGGCTTCCGCCTGATGGGCGCACCCGCCTCGCTGAGCTCCGCGCCCGGCAAGCCGCTCGCCCGGGTCGCGCTCTCCCTCGGGCTGCCCCCGGAGCTGACCGCCGCGCAGCTCGTGGACACCCTGGCGGCGACCCGGGACCTGCCGCCGGTGCCGCCCAGGCTGGTGCCCCGCGACCAGGCCCCCTGCAAGCAGAACGTCCTGCTCGGCGAGGACGCGACGCTGGAGCGCTTCCCGATCCCCCGCGTCCACGAGCAGGACGGCGGCCGGTACCTCAACACCTGGGGGATCATCGTCGCGCGCACCCCGGACGGCTCGTGGACCAACTGGTCCATAGCCCGCATCATGATGATCGACGGCAAGCGCATGACCGGCCTGGTCATCCCGCCCCAGCACATCGGCCTCATCTGGCAGGAATGGGTGAAGATCGGCAAGCCCATGCCCTACGCCCTCGTCCAGGGCGGCGACCCGGCGATCCCCTTCGTCGGCGGCATCCCGCTGCCCGACGGCGTCGACGAGGCCGGCTACATCGGCGCCCTGCACGGCGAGCCGGTCGAGGTCGTGAAGTGCGAGCTGTCCGACCTCGAGGTGCCCGCCGGCGCGGAGGTCGTCATCGAGGGCCACCTGTCCGTGGAACGCTCCGCCGTCGAGGGGCCGTTCGGCGAGTTCGCCGGGTACGTCCCCGACGAGGCCTCCCACCAGCCCGTCTACACCGTCGAGTGCATCACCCACCGCGACGCCCCGATCTGGCCGATCGTCGCCGAGGGCCGCCCGGTGGACGAGTTCCACACCGTCACCGGAGTGGGCATCGCCGCCGACGTCCTGCACGACCTGCGCGCCGCCGGCCTGCCGGTCACCACCGCCTGGTCCCCGCTGCGCGCCGCCTCCCACTGGCTGGTGCTCACCGTCCCGGCGAACTGGCGCGAACTCCTCCCGGACACCGACTCCGACACCGACACCGACTCCGACATCGACTCCCAGGAGTTCGTGCATCGCATCGGCGAGGTCATGGCCGGGGGGAGCCGGGGCGGACGGCTCCACGCCCGGGTCTTCGTCCTCGACGACGACGTCGACCCCGCCGACGACACCGACCTGCTGTGGGCGCTGGCCACCCGCATCCACCCCACCGACCGCGCCGAGGTGTGGCACGGCCCGATCCACCCCCTGATGAACTGCTACCACCCCGACGAGCGGGCCACCATGACCGGGCCGGTCGTCCTCCACGACGGCCTCCAGCCCGCCCCCGGCCAGGGGCGCATGCCGCACAGCTCCTTCGCCGAGGCCTACCCGGCCCACGTCCGCCGGCGCGTCCTCGACCACTGGGACGACGAGGCCTGAGGACGCCGGCCACGGCTCCGCCCCGCCCGGGCCCACGAGGTCGGGAAGGCCCACCTGGTCCCCAACCTCGTCGCCAACGCCGTCCTGTCCGCTTCCCGGCCCCCGCACCCGACCGGCACCGGCCCACGCCACCGGGCCCGCGCCCGCGGTAGAGCCACGCCTGCCCGGGCGGTACCCCGAAGGCCTGCCGCTTCTCGGCACCGACCTTCACGACCCGGTGCACGTCGACCGGCCGTCGGTGCCAGGTAGGACATGCCGACGTCCGACGCCCGGGTCAGCGGACGGGGAAGGCGGCCGGCCGTTGCCAGGCCCTCACGTAGTCGACCGTCAGGTGTCCTTCGCTGCCGGGCGCCGGCGGGACCTTGGAGTAGACGAAGTTGCTGAGGAGGACGTTCACCGGCCGGTTCGAGGCCCTGCTGCTGTGGTGGACGACCCGGCCGTCGATCCACCAGTCCGTCCCCCAGGGCTCGATGTCGACGCCGTAGGTGTGGAAGTCCGCCGTCGGATCGAACGCGGGCCGGTGCACCACGCCCGCGGCGTTCGGGTCGGGGAGGGCGGCACCGGGCCAGGTGAACCAGGACGGGGCTTCCTGCTGGGCCCTGCTCGCGTTGTGCTGGCTGAGGTAGAGCCGTGAGTGGTCGTCCGAGTAGAACTCGAAGGCGTCGGTCTCGCCGTGGGCGGGGAGGGTGACGCCAGGCGCGGACCACGTCCACAGGGCCGGCCAGAAGCCCTTGGGCGCCGGGAGCTTCGCCCGCACCTCCGTGTAGCCGTAGGTGAAGGCGTAGGAGGGCGACGTGTTGATCATGCAGCTGGACCACGCGTAGCGCTTCCCACTGGCGCTGGTGACGGCGTCCGGCCTGGCCGTGATGTCCAGCGCGCCGCCGGAGACGGCGCAGTTCGCCGGCTGGTCGAATTCGAGCTGCTGGTTGCCCGGGTTCCCGGTGCCCAGGGGGTTGGCGGACCAGTCGGCCTCCGCGTCCGACTGGTACGACCACCTCGTCCGGTCCAGCGACGTCCCGTCGAACTCGTCGGCGAACTTCAGGTCCCACCGGCCCGTCGGTCCGGTGGGCGCCGTCCGCGACGGTGGCGAGGGCGCCGTGGTCGAGGGCGCCACGGGATTCGCCGGGGCCGGTGCGCCGGGCGACGGTGCCGAGGGGAACGGGGGCCGGCTGCTCAGCGGGGTGATCGGGAACGGCCACGACCCGCTCCCGGGCGAGGGCCAGGGCGGCGCCGTGCCGATCTGACGCGCCGCCACGGCCGTCGGCGAGGCGAGCACGCACAGGGCCGCACCGGCCACGGACGCCGCGGCGAGCTTCAGGAGTTTCGACAAGGGATCCGCCGTTCTGGGACCGGTCACGGCAGGGACCGACCCGATGACCCGGGGCACCGTAAGAGCCATGTGTGGGGGGACCGGCACTGCCGGCGGCAGGCGGTTGCGATCGACTCTCGCACTCGTCCCGGGGAACCGCTCGTCGTACGGTGCGAAGGGGGTGACCCACCGACAGGTCGGGTCGATCCGGGATGGGACCTCGGGCTGACCGCGGGACCCGATCCGTCGGCGCATGCCCCCGCGGGGGCAGCCAGGGCGGTGGCAGGCGCTCAGTACCAGCCGTACCGCCACACCCACGCCGATCCACCGCTCACGGCGCCACCACGGGCAGCGCGACCACGGGGGCGGCCCGCCGAGCCACGCCCGGCCGTACCGCCCAGCTGCGGGCGCGAGTGCGGCTGCGGGGCCCTCGGGATGGCAGGCTTACGCCGAGCACATGATGATCGTCATCCGACCGCCCCAGGGCCACACCCGGCGGTCGGGCGCGGAGGTGGGGACCATGAATCCGGCGGACACGCCCTTGATCGGCCGGGAGCACGAACTGGCCCTGCTGCACTCGTTCGTGACCGCCCCCGAGGGGCGGGCGCTGGTGCTGCGCGGCGAGGCGGGCGTGGGCAAGAGCGCACTGGTCGACCGTGCGGCCCGCACGGCGGCCGAGGCGGACCACGCACTCGTGCGGGCCACCGGGGTGGAGGCCGAGTCGGAGCTGCCGTTCGCCGGCCTGCACCAGTGCCTCCACCCCCTGCTCGACCGCACCGCCCGCCTCGACCCGCGCCAACGCACCGCCCTGGACGTGGTGTTCGGCGGCGGCAGCGGTGCGCCGCCGTCCGTGCTGTCCCTCGGCATCGCCGTGCTGGACCTGCTGGCACTCGCCGCCGCCGAACGGCCGCTGACGCTGCTGATCGACGACGGCCAGTGGCTGGACGACGCCAGCGTCGAGGTGTGCGGGTTCGTGGCACGCCGGCTGGCGGACCTCCCGGTGAAGATGCTGATCGCCCTGCGCTCCGAGGTGCGCTGCGCCTTCGACCACGCCCGGCTCCCCGAACTTCCGGTCGAGGCCCTGGCGGAGGACGCCGCCGGGCGCCTGCTGGAGCTGCGCCACCCCCGGCTCGACGCCCGGGTGCGGCGGGCCGCCCTGGAGCACGCCCGGGGCAACCCGCTGGCCCTGCACGAGCTGCCGCCCTACCTGGCCGCGCCCGACCTCGCCGGTGACCTGCTCGCCACCCCCGGGGTGCCGCTGCCCAGGCGCCTCCAGCAGCTCTACGGCACGCGGATCGAGCGCCTGGCCCCCGCCGTCCGGGCGGAACTGCTCCGCGGCGCCCTCGACGGCGCCGCGGCCGGCCGGCTCCGGGGCCGCGTCCACGCCACGCGGTACCGGATGCGCGGGGTCGAACCGGCCGTCGAGTCGGGGCTGCTCGACGTCGACACGGCCCTCGGTGACTTCGTCTTCCGCCACCCCCTGGTGCGCTCCGCCGTCATCCAGCTGGCCACGCCCGACGAGCGCCGGTCCGCCCACGCCGAACTGTCCCGGGTGCACCGGGCCGACACCGAGCGGCACGCGGGCCACCTGGCCGCAGCGGTCGTCGAGCCGGACGAGGCGGTGGCCGCGGTGCTGGAGGCGGCGGCCGACTCCGCGACCCGGCGCGGTGGCGCGGCGGCCGCCGTGGCCTGGCTGACCCGCGCGGCGGAGCTGAGCGAGCGGCCCGCGGACCGCTCCCGGCGCCTCGGTGACGCGGCCTACCTCGCCGCGCAGGCCGCGCTGCTGGACGAGGCGCAGCGGCTGCTCCACCGCTCGGACCCGGAGCCCGGCCCGGCCGGTTCGCTGGCCGCCGTCCTCACCTCCGCGCACGCGGACTTCGTCCGGGCCGGAGCGGTCCGGCCGGCCTTCCAACGGCTGGCGGCGGCGGTCGAGCGGTGGTCGGACGGCGGCACTCAGGGGGAGGCAGGCGACGGGGCCACCCTGGCCCGGGCGGCCGACACGCTGGTCACCATGGCCCACTACGCGGGCGACCCCGCCCTGTGGCAGCGCGTCGAGCGGATCCTCGACGCGCTCGGCGACCGGGTGCATCCGCTGACGGCGCTGTACCGGGACGCGAGCGCCGTGGCGCGCAGCGGTACGGGGCTGCGCGAACGTCTGGAGCGGGCGTTCGCCGCCGAGGCGCACCTCGCGCCGTGGGACCTGGCCCGGCTGGGTGTCTGTGCCTCCCACGTCGACGCGCTGAGCCAGTACCGCGTCCAGCTGCGGCACGCCGTCGAGCGGGAGCGGGAGGAGGGCGCGGTGTCGAGCGTGATGACCATGCTGCGGATGCTGATGCTCGACCAGATGTACTCCGGCGAGTGGGCGGAGGCGGAGCGTACCGGGCAGCAGGCGCTGGAGCTGTGCACCGCGCACGGTCACGTCCTGCTCGCGTACCACACCCGGGCGGTGCTGGGGCAGTTGGCGGCCCGGCGGGGGCGGCTGGGTGCCGCGCGGGAGCTGCAGTCCGCGGTGGACGCCTGGGCCCGTCCGCGTGGGGTGGGTCTGCTCACCCAGATCACGGAGGCGATCGCCACCGGGGTGGCGCTCACCGAGGGGGACTTCGAGGCGGCCTACCTGTACGCGATCGGGATGACGCCGCCGGGCAGCTTCGAGCGCCACGCCCACCAGATCGCCCCGCGCGCGTTGCTGGAGCTGGTGGAGGCGGCGCTGTACAGCGGCCGCCGGGAGCAGGCGCGGCGGCACGCCCTGGCGGCGTGCGAGGCCGGGCTGCCGGAGGCGTCGCCCCGGCTGGCCCTGTCCGCCTACGGCGGCCTGGCGATGACCGCGGAGGATGCGGCGGAGGCGGCGGCGATGTACGCGCGCGTCGAGGCGCACCCGGCGGCCGGGGACTTCCCCTTCGAGGTGGCGCGCGTCCGTCTGGCCTACGGCATCACGCTGCGGCGGCTGAGCGAGCCGCGGGCGGCCGGGCAGGCGCTGACGCTGGCCGTCGGGACGTTCGACCGGCTCGGCTGCGCGGAGTGGGCGGACCGGGCCCGCGCCGAACTCCGGGCCGGCGGCCGGCCTGCGGCCCCGTCGGGCCCGTCGGCCCCGGACGCCGCGGTGCTGACCTGGCAGGAGCGGCGGATCGCCGAACTCGCCGCGACCGGGCTGACGAACAAGGAGATCGGCGAGCGGATCCGATTGTCCCCGCGGACGGTCAGTTCGCACCTCTACCGGGTCTTCCCCAAGCTCGGCGTCACCTCCCGCGCCGCCCTGCGCGACGCGCTGGGCGGCACACCGGGCGGCACTCCGGCCGGCGACACCGGGCACTGACACCGGGCAGGGGTGAGGCGGCGGGCATTCGCGCTCTCCGGCGGCCGAGGCGACGGCTACGCCCCACCGTCGCGCTGAAGGCTGCGCCGGTCGCCTGCCAGACTGTGGGACCCACCGGGCAGCGCGAAGCAAACATCTGTGCTTACGATGTGGGGGTGACGACGAAAGAACCGACCACACGCATCCGCAGGAGCCCCGAACAGGTCCGCACGGCCGTCCACCAGGCGGTCATCGACCTGCTCTCCGACCCGGACGGCGAGGACCTCAACATCCCCGCGATCGCCCAGCGCGCCGGCGTCAACCACACCAGCGTCTACCGGCGCTGGGGCAGCCTCGACGCACTCCTGGCCGACATGGTCACCACCCGCCTCGAACGCGACTCGCCGCTGAACGACACCGGCAGCCTGCGCGGCGACCTCCTCGCCTGGGCCGAAGCCAGCGTCAGGAGCATCCGCACCCCCCAGGGCCGCGCCCTCGTGCGCGCCGTCATCCTGTCCATGCCGAACAACCCCCAGGACCAGACCGAGCGGACGCAGCACTTCCAGCGCCGCATGCGCTCCATCGAACAGATCCGCCAGCGGGCCATCGCCCGGGGCGAGGACCCGCCACCCGTGGAGCAGATCCTCGACCAGCTCATCGCACCGTTCTACGTCCGGTCGATCTTCGGCATCGACCTGCCGGCCACCGGCTACCCCGAGCTCCTCGTCGACCGACTGCTCGGCCCCGCGGACGCACCGGGCACGGACTGAGCCCGGCCCACCCGAACCGGGCCCCCTCCCCACCCACCCGACCCGCGGTCGGCGACCGTCCCCCTCGTCGCCGGACCCAGGTCAGTCCGGGTGCCGCGTGGTGCCGCGAACCCCCGGGAGCGTCTGTGCGACGCTCCCGGGGGTTCGCGGTCGACAGCCCGGACATGGCCCTGGCGGCAGTCGGCTCCCGGGGCCGGTGCGCGGTGTCCGTGCCGGCCGGGGCGCCGCCCGGCGAGGAGCACGGGTCGAGCGGGCGGAAGGCCGGCACCGGGAAGCCGAGCGTCTTCGGCCCGGGGCCCGCCTCGCTCGCCCGGCGGCGTGAACTCCACCTCGGCCGCCCGGGACTTCACCGTGCTGGCTCCGCCCGCGGCTGTGGGCCGGGGTGCCGGTCCGGTCAGGTGTCCGCGGTGGGCTCCTGGTCCCGCTGGGAACGGCGGAGCTGTTCGTTGATGCGCAGGGCTTCTTCGAGTTGGTCTTCGAGGATGACGATGCGGCAGGCGGCCTCGATCGGGGTGCCCTGGTCGACGAGGTCGCGGGCGCGCATGGCGATGCGTAGCTGGTAGCGGGAGTAGCGGCGGTGGCCGCCGCCGGAGCGTAGCGGGGTGATGAGGCGGTGTTCGCCGAGGGCTCGCAGGAAGCCGGGGGTGGTGGCGGTCATCTCGGCGGCGCGGCCCATGGTGTAGGCGGGGTAGTCGTCGTCGTCGAGTTTGTCGGATGCGTCGGGGCTGGTCGTCGTAGTCACTGCACCTCTCTGGTTCTCGGGGAGAACGCGTCGAGGGGCCCCGGGGCCGTGTCGGCTCCGGGGCCCCGAAGGGGAACAACACCATCTACCGGCCTGGGCCGGTCCTGTTACTTCCGCACCGCCCCGGGGGAGGGGGTGTGCGGGGATCGCGTATGCGTGACCGGAAACCACCGTCCTTGCCTTGGGGTCTGCGGTGTCCGCCCGGGCGAGTGTTCACGGGCCGGGCGATCCTGATGGCGCTTGCGCCCTCCGTTCATCCTCTGTACTGAACTGTCATTTCCGTACTGCCGGTACTGCTCATACTGCTGGTACTGCCGGTACTGCACCTGCTGAACTGCGTCCTGCTGGTCGGTGGCCGTGACGGCCCACCGGTCCGGCAGCCAGCCCCGTCGGCCGTCCTGCACCTGCGCTGGCCTGGAACCCCACTGCCTGGACCTCCTCGACACGCGCGCCCGCAGTCTGGGCGCCTTTGCCGAGGCCCTGCTTGTCTGGCGACTGCCGGGTACTGCACTCACTGAACTGCGTACTACCGGTACCGCTGGTGGCGGCCCCTGATACCTGCGGGCCGCCCGGTCCGGCAGCCAGTCCCGTCGCCGTCCTGCACCTGCTGGCTTCGGAGCTCCACTGCCGGACCGAACTGCGAACTTCCGTCCAACAACCCGGCCAGTTCGTGTCTGGCCGGTATCGCCGACTGCTGTCTACGAGAGAAACGTTAGACCCGCCCGCGAGCAATGTCTACTCCGGCGCGCATAGATTTTGCGGCGCCCGCGAGTGAGGTAGTCTCCCGCCGCGCGGCGGCGACAACCCCCCGAGCCGCCGCCGCGCGCCCGGTGGGCGAGCTCCCGCACGGTGCCGGTGACGGTCTCCACCCGGTTCCGGGTCACGCCGCGGCGACGAGGTCGGCGCGGCCGAACAGGAGCGCGTAGCCGCGGGGCAGGTCGGCGAGAATCCGGTCGGTGAGCGGGTCGCCGGCCAGGTCGGCGAGGGCGGCCAGGACGGAGGAGACGTCCCAGCGTGCACTGGTGAGGCTGGTGCTCAGGGCGCGGGCGGCGGCTTCGACGAAGGCCGGGGCGGCGACCGGCTCGGGCAGCGGGATCTGCGAGGCGAAGACGGCGCGGGCCCGCTCGGGCAGGGCCGCGGCGAGGTCGCAGCGCTCCTCACCGGTGAGCTGGCTGCCGAGGGCGGCCAGGACGGCGTGCAGGACGCGTTCCGCCTCCTCGTCGGTGGTGTAGCGGCCGAGGGTGCGGACGTGCTGGAGAAGGAGGCGGTACCGGGTCATGGCGGTGGCCTTCCGGGGCGGGGCCGGCCGGGCGGGTGCGGCGGGCGGCGCGGACGGGTTCAGGGGCGGCGGCCGGGCTGGGGCCGGCCGAACAGCAGGTCGTAGCCGGGCGGCAGCTGGAGCAGGACACGCCCGGTGAGGTCGTCGCCGGCGGCGTCGGCCACCGTGGACAGGACGGCGCCGATGTCCCACAGCGCGGTGTTCTCGGTGGCGCCCTCGATCCAGGCCGCCGTCGCGCGCGCGAACCGCTCGGCACTGAGCGGCTCGGCGGCCTGCAGCGGGTTGAGCAGGATCAGGGCCATGGTCTCGGGCAGGCGGGCGGCCAGTTCTGCGCGCACCCGACCTACCAGGTGGGCGCAGAGCAGGGCCAGGACGACCCGCGCCGCCCGCTCGGCCTCCTGGGGTGTGTCGTATTCGCCGCGTTCCCGGACCTCCTCCAGGAACGCCTCCCATCGAAGAGTCACCGCGGTTCTCCCTCCATCCCGAGGAACCGGTGCGAACGGTGCCCGGTCAGGGTTCGACGGCCAGGCGCCGGTGCAGACCGGTGAGTTCGAGCAGCCGGGCCACGCGGTGGCGGGCCCCTCGCAGGCTGAGGCGCCCACCGCACCGGTCGGCCTGGTTGCGGGCCCGGACGAGGGCGCCCAGGCCCGCGCAGTCCATGAACGTCACCTCCGACAGGTCGAGCACCACCTCCCGGTGCGACTCGAGCGCGGCGGCCAGGGCACGGCGCAGTGAGGGGGCGGTGTCGAGGTCGATCTCGCCGCCGGCCCTCACCACGAAGGGTTCGTGTTCTCGTCCGTCCATGGCGCGTTGCTCGGTCTCGGGCCGCCCGCTCCGGGGCCGGCCCCGGAGCGGGCGGCGTGCAGCCGGGGCGTTGCGCGCCGCCCCTCGGGGGGGATCAGGAGCGGCGCGCAACAGTCCGGGGAGGGGGGTCAGGCCTGGATCTGCTTGCGGTCGCCGTTGTGGCTGATGGCGATCTTGCGGGGCTTGGCCCGTTCGGCGACCGGGATCTTCAGCGTCAGCACGCCGGCGTCGTAGTCGGCGCTGATCCCGGCGGGGTCGAGGGTGTCGGAGAGCATGACCTGGCGGGAGAAGACACCGAGCGGGCGCTCGGACAGTTCCCACTTCACGTTGTCGCCCTCGTGGCGGGGGCGGCGTTCGGCCTTGACGGTCAGCATGTTCCGTTCGACGTCGATGTCGATCGCCTGCGGGTCCACCCCGGGCAGGTCGAAACAGATCACGTACTCGTCGCCGACACGGCAGGCGTCCAGCGGCATCGGGGCCGGCCGGGACCAAGTGCCGTTCGTACCCAGGAACTGCTGGGTCAGCCGGTCCAGCTCGCGGAACGGGTCAGTGCGCATCAGCATCGCGAAACACCTCCACTGATCGATGGGAGCCAGTGCGCTTCACCTGAATCTGTTCTAACATGTCATCCATCCGATGACAAACCCCCGAGTCGCCCAAGGAGTGACACCAATGGGAAAGCGGCCCGACCCGCCCGCCACCGGGGGCAGCCCACCCACAGGACCGGCGTCCTTCCTCGCCGCAGCCGCCGCACTCGCCGCCATCGACGACGCCGTCCGCACCGCCCGGAACACCAGCCCGGCCACCCGGCCCGGGGCCGGTGCACCGGACGAGGGACCGGAGCCGGCCCTGGCCGCGCTGGTGCTGCTGCGCGAGCTGCGCAGCGAGCTCGCGGGCTGGGAGGCCGGTCTGGTGGAGAACGCCCGTGACGCGGGTGCCACCTGGGCGGAACTCGCCCGGCCCATGGGCGTCGCCAGCCGCCAGGCCGCCGAGAACCGTTACCTGCGCCTGCGCCCCGCCGACAGCGGCTCCCCCGACGCGGAGACCGGCGCGGAGCGGGTCAAAGCGGTGCGCGACCGGCGGGCCGCCGAACGCGCGGTCACCGTCTGGGCCCGGGACAACGCAGCCGACCTGCGCGTGCTGGCCGCCCAGGTCACCGCCGCGCCCGGCCTCACCCCCCGGGCCCGTCCCGCGCTGACCGCGCTCACCACCGCCCTCGGCGCCCCCGACCCGGCCGACCTGATAGCGCCCCTGGCGGCGATGCGCCCCCACCTCGCCGCCCACCCCGACCTCACCGACCGCCTCGACACCCTCACCGACCACACCGAACGCCTGCGCCATGACAGCGACCGACGACGCACCTGACCCCCACACCACCGCCGAGGAACGCTGGCAGCACATCGAAGACCGGCTCACCGCCATCGAACGCCGCATCCGCGAACACAGCACCGCCGCCATCGCCACCGTCGAGGCCTGCCTGGCCAGACTCGACACACTCCGCCACGACCTGGCCCACCGGCCCTGGCCCCCGCAGTCCTCCCCCGCGCCCGCGGCCCCTCCGAGCGTCCCGCCGCAGCCGGCGCGAGCCCCGACGGCCGACCCCTTCGACACGGCGGGGCGTCGGCGTACGCGGACCGTCCCCGACGCGCCGCAGCACCGCCCCGCCGACAGCCACCGGGCCACCGACGGCGCAACCGTGTGACAGGAGTGTTCCTCCGGCGCGGGGTTCCGGGCATCGGCATCACCGCACAGTGGGCCGTGCGGCCGACCGCGGCACGCCGATGGCGGTGGTCCCGGCAGGAAGACAGCGGAACCACCGCCACGGCGCCGAAGGTCGATCAGTCCTTGAAGGCGTCCTTGACCTTCTCGCCTGCCTGCTTCACGTCCGCCTTGGCCTGGTCGGCCTTGCCCTCGGCTTCCAGACGCTCGTTGCCGGTCACCTTGCCGACGCCCTCCTTGACCGCGCCCTTGGCCTTCTCGGCAGTGTTCTCGATCTTGTCGCCGGCACTCATGCGGACCTCCGGTTCGTCGAAGCTGTCGGCACGGCGCCTGCCCCCGCCCGCCCGGAAGATTCCTCCGAATATTCGCCGCGGCCCGGGGCAAGCGGATCGCCGACGCCGACTATGGAGGTCGAGATGGTTCCCCTTCTTCTTGTTCTGCTGCTGGCACTGCTCCTCTTCGGCGCGGGCTTCGCACTGAAAGCCCTGTGGTGGGTGGCGGTCGTGGTTCTGGTGGTGTGGCTGCTCGGCTTCGTGGCCCGCGGTACCAGCGCATCCGGCAGCCGCGGCCGCTGGTACCGCTGGTAGGCGTCCGGGCGCCAACGCCCGGACGAACGAGGCAGCGTGGCGGGGAACGCACCGGGTGCGTTCCCCGCCACGTCGTGCCCGACCCGGCCGCCGCCCGTGAGCGATCCGCCGGTGTGACAGAATTCCCGTTCGTGGCCATCCGATTACTGCTCGCCGACGACCAGGAGATGGTCCGTCGGGGGATGCGGCGGATCCTCGAGAGCCAGCCGGACATGGAGGTGGTCGGCGAGGCGGCGGACGGCGTGGCCGCGGTGGAGGAAGCGGGCCGGCTGCGGCCCGACGTGGCGCTGGTGGACATCCGCATGCCGCGCATGGACGGTCTGGAGGTGGTCCGCCGGATCGCCGGCCCCTCGGCGGCGGACCCGGTCAAGGTCGTCGTCGTCACCACCTTCGACCTCGACGAGTACGTGTACCCGGCGCTACGCCACGGCGCCTCCGGCTTCCTCCTCAAGCGGTCGGGCCCGGCCCTGCTGGTCGAGGCCGTCCGGGCGGCGGTCGCGGGCGACAGTCTGATCAGCCCGTCCGTCACGGTGCGGCTGCTCAGGCACGTCACCGGCGTCCGGCCCGACGGCCCGGCCCTCGTCGAGCCGCTCACCGGGCGGGAGGAGGAGATCGCCGGGAAGGTGGCCGAGGGCAAGACCAACGCCGACATCGCCGGGGAACTGTTCATCTCGCCCGGCACCGTGAAGACCCACGTGGCCAGCATCCAGCGGAAACTGGGCGTCCGGAACCGGGTCGGCATCGCCGTGCGCACCTTCGAGAGGCGATACGCGGCCGGCCGGTCGGGCGGGTGAGCCACGGTCCGGACACCCCGGACGGCCTGGACGGCCTGGACGGCCGGGTGCGCGTCCGTCGCTCCGGCGCGAACGCGGATCCTCGTCACGGCAAGATCCCTCACACCGGGCCTTCCTGACGACCAGCCACCTCTTCGCCGAGCGTCCGGCCCTGTTGCATAGGCTCGGTCCGTGTGCACCCGGTCCCTGCCTGACACCCGTCGTCGACGCATGCTCTGCGCGATGGCCGTGGCCCTGATCGCGGCTCCCGCGACGATCGCTCCACCGGCGGCGCTGGTCCCGGCGGCCGTCGCCGTCCTCGCCGTGGCCGCGGCGATCCTGCGCCGCCCGCCGGGCCCGGCCTCGCCGGTCCTGGCGGCAGGCCTGGTCGCGGGGATCTCACTGATCGCCGACGCCGTCTGCCCGGGACCGCGGAACCTGGTGGCCCTCTGGCTGCCGTTCGAGTTCGCCGCGTTGCTGGTGCTGGGCGGGCGGGTGATCCGGCGGGCCGACCCGCGCCGGGCGTTCCTCGCCGGAGGGGTCCTGGTCGCCGCCCTGCTGGCCCTCCCGCTGCGCTTCACCCTGCGCCTGCCGCAGCCGGCCTTCGGCCCGTCGGTGGTCGCCGTCGCACTGGCCACTTTTCCGGCGGCCTGCGCCGTCGGCGTCGGGCTCCACCTGCGGGCCCAGGACGACCAGCGGGCCCGCGCGGTGCAGCAGGCCCGACACGACCAGCGCCTCGAAGTCGCCCGCGACCTGCACGACTTCGTCGCGCACGAGGTCACCGGCATCCTGCTGGAGGTGCAGGCCGCCCAGGTCTGCGGGTACGACGAGCAGCAGAACCTGGAACTCCTGGCCCGCCTGGAGGCCGCGGGCCTGCGGGCGCTCGACTCGATGGACCACACGCTGCGGACCCTGCGCGACCCGCAGGCCTCCGCGGACGCCGAGCCGCCGCCGACCAGGGTGCACGGCCTCGCCGACATCCCGGAGTTGGTCGACCGCTTCCTCGCCTCGGGCGCCGCCGGCGCACTCGTCCTGGAACCGGGGCTGCCCGGTGCCGCGCCGCGCGAGATCGAGGACGCCGCCTACCGGATCGTCCTGGAGGCGCTGACCAACGTCCGGCGGCACGCCCCGCGGGCCGAGCGGCTGGACGTGGAAGTGGTCCGCACCGTCCATGCCGCGGGCCCCGCCGTGCGGGTGACCGTCACCGACGGCGGACGGCCCCGCGGCCACCGCGGCAGCGGCGGCCCGGCCCGCCGCTCCACGGGCGGGACGGGGCTGGCGGCGCTCGCCGAACGGACCGGCGCCCTCGGCGGCACCCTGTCCGTCGGTCCGCACGCCGACGGCTGGCGGGTGCGCGCCGTCCTCCCGTTGCACCCCGCACCGGCGACCTCCTGACGCACCCGCGTCGGCGCGTTCCCGACGCCCCCGCGCCATCGCCCTCCGGACTCACTGCCCTCACCGGACGCACCGAACGCACCGGACGCACCAGGCCGTTCGGCCTACCCGCCGCCCTCCCACCCGCCAACCCGAGCGGCGATATCTGCCGAACGGCAGATGGCAGGAGCCCGCGGATGGGCGAGGCTTCCACCGTGTCCCGCGCGGCGTCACGGTGCTCCGCAACGGCAGGGAGACGGACGTCAGGGGCTGAGCCCGCACGGTCCGACGGGGAAGAGGAAGACGATGCTCGAACTGACCGACGTGACCAAGGTGTACCGGGGCGGCAAACGCGCCGTCGACGGCATCACGATGCACCTGGGCCCGGGAATGCTGGGCCTGCTCGGGCCCAACGGCGCCGGCAAGTCCTCGCTGATGCGGATCGTGTCCACGGTCACCAGACCGACCAGCGGCCAGGTCCGCTACCAGGGGCGCGACGTGATCGCCGACCCCGACCGGCTACGCCGCGAACTCGGCTACCTGCCACAGGACTTCGGGTCCTACCCGAACCTGACCTCGCGGGAGTTCCTGTCCTACCTGGCAGCGGCCAAGGGCCTGTCGGCCCGCTCCACCCGGGCCCGGATCGACGAACTGATCCAGCTGGTCAACCTGACCGAGGCCGTCAAACGCCCTCTCGGCAAGTACTCCGGCGGCATGCTGCGCCGGGTCGGCATCGCGCAGACCCTGCTCGCCGACCCCAGGGTCATCGTCGTCGACGAGCCGACGGCCGGCCTCGACCCGGAGGAACGGGTGCGCTTCCGCAACCTGCTCAGCGACCTCGCCGCCGACCGGATGGTGATGCTCTCCACCCACATCGTCTCCGACGTCGAGTCGGTCGCCGCGGACATCGCCGTGGTCGCCCGGGGGCGGCTGCTGCGCCGCGGCTCCCCCGAGGACCTGCTCCGGGAGGTCGACGGACAGGTCTGGGAGCTCCTGACCGCCCCCGCCGACGTCCCGGCCGTGCAGGCCCGCCACGTGGTCAGCCGGATGGTCCGCACCACCAGCGGCGTGCGCCTGCGGCTGCTCTCCGACGCCGCACCCGCCCCGGACGCGGTCCCGGTCCCGCCTGACCTGGAGGACGCCTACCTCGCCCTCGTCCACCGCAGCGGCGAACCGGCCACCAGCCCTCAGGCGGTGCTGCGGTGAACCTTCGCGCCCTGGCCGCCCTGGCGGTCGGCGACTTCCGCGACCGGGTCCGCCGCCCGGCGTACGCGGTGACCCTGCTCGCCGCGGTCGGCCTCGGCTACCTCGCCGTACCGGACGCGGACAGCACCTGGGTGATCATGGACGTCGGCGGCCACCGCGGGATCTACAACAGCCCCTACGTCGGCACGGTCACCGCCCTCGCCGGCACGCTGTGGCTCACCCTCGGCGGCTTCTACGTGGTGCGCAGCGGCATCGCCCGGGACCACACCACCCGGGTCGGCCAGGTGCTGGCCGCCACCCCGCTGCGCACCGGCGGCTACCTGTGCGCCAAGTTCCTGAGCAACCTGCTGGTGCTCGGCTCGATGCTGGGCGTCCTCGCGGCCACGGCGCTGGCGATGCAGCTGGCCCGTGGCGAGGACCGCTCGGTCGACCCGGTCGCGCTGGTCGAGCCCTTCGTGCTGCTCGCGCTGCCGCTGATGGCGCTGACCGCGGCCGCCGCGATCCTGTTCGAGACGGTGCCGCTGTTGCGCGGCGGCGTCGGGAACATCGTGTGGTTCGTGGCGGCCCTGGTGCTGTCGCTCGGCGGCCAGTCGGCCTCCGCTCCGCTGGGCGGCCTCGGCGTGCACCGGGTGGCGCGGTCGATGGACGCGTCGATCACGGCCCAGCACCGGCAGGTCGGCGAGGGCGGGTTCAGCCTGGGTCTCACCCAGGTCGCCGAGCCGCTCGACACCTTCCTGTGGACCGGCTTCGACGTCTCGGCCGGCTTCGTCCTGGACCGGCTGGTGCTGCTCCTGCTCGCGGTCGCGGTGGCGCTGCTGCCCACCGTGTGGTTCGGCCGGTTCGACCCCGCCCGGTCCCGCGGCGGCGCCGCCGGCGGCGGGCCGTGCTCGCGCCGCGCCTTTCCGCGGGAGCCGGTGGCGGCGCCCCGGGTGCCCGTTCCGCGCGGAGCGGACCGGGAAGCGGATCCGTCCGCCCGCTGGTCCACCGCGCCGGGCGCACTTCCGCGGACCGAGCCCGATCGGGCGGGTGCGTTCGGCCGGCTGCTCGCCGGCGAGGTGCGCATCCTGCTGCAGGGCGTCTCGCCGTGGTGGTGGCTGGTCGCGGCGGCGCTGACCGTCGCGGGCTTCGTCGTCCCGATGAACGCCCTGACCGGGCTGCTCCTGCCCGCCGCCTGGCTGTGGCCGGTCCTGATCTGGTCCCGGCTGGGAAGCCAACAGGTCGAGAACGGGCTGGAGGTCCTGCTCGGCGCCTACCCGGCGGCCCGGCGCCGTCTGCTCGCGGAGTGGGCCTCCGGGCTCGTACTCACGGCGGTCGCCGGCGTCGTACCGCTGCTGCGGATGCTGGCGGCGGGCGACGGCGCCGGAGTGGCGCACTGGGCCGGCGGCGCGCTCTTCATCCCCTCCCTGGCCATGTCCCTGGGCACGCTGAGCCGCACCCATCGGGTCTTCCAGGTCGTCTACCTGCCGCTCTGGTACCTCCTGGTCAACAACGTGTCAGCCCTCGACTTCATGGGCGCCGTCCGGCCCCACGGCCGCCCGACCGGCCCCAGCCCCGTCCTCGTCGCGGCACTGTCCGCGGCGATGCTCGCCGCGGTCTTCGCCGTCGACACGGCCCGCCGAAACGCCAAGGCCTAACCCCGACCGTCCCCCGGCCCCCGGCGACGGGGTCCACCGGGGGCGCCCCCGGCCCACACCTCCACCACACCGGGAGCAGCCGCGGGCCCATGCCGGTGGCGGGTCGGTCGGCCGGCCTGGTCAAGGGCGAAGCTGACGACCAGGCAGAGATGCGGCACGGCCGCTCCGGCCGGCGCCAGCCGCACCACCGACGCGCGGTCCGCGGTCCGGGTCCAGATGACAGGTGACAGGTGACGGACGCGGC
Organism: Kitasatospora sp. NPDC051702; assembly: GCF_040681575.1. NCBI lineage: Bacteria > Bacillati > Actinomycetota > Actinomycetes > Kitasatosporales > Streptomycetaceae > Kitasatospora > Kitasatospora sp. NPDC051702. The sequence goes on along the minus strand of NZ_JBFAZB010000009.1, from coordinate 36,533 downwards.
TCTCTGCCGCCGAGGATCGATCCGCACCGGGCGCTAACCGGCCAGCTGCGCCAGCCACGGATGTCCGGGGTGGACACGCTCCAGCCACCCGCGGAGGGTGTCCCGCCGGGCCTGGCCCAGCAGCGGCAGCGCGCCGTCGAAGTCCGCCTGGTCCTTGGGCCGCGCGGCCTTCGCCTTGAACAGCAGCACCAGTTCCGGCAGGAGGTAGGGCGTCCCGTCCGCCGTCCGCTCGATGACGGTGTCGTACGGCAGCCGCAGGCTCTCGTCACGACGGCAGATCCAGGTCGCGCCCTGGTGCGGCTCGCGGAAGACGTCGAACAGGAACCGCCCGTTCGCCGGATCCCGCACCCAGGTCTGGTGGGTGGCCGCCAGCGCTTCGGGCCCCGCGTCCGGCCAGACCCGGCCCGAGCCCGCCGCGTCGAAGGCGTACTCGGGGAAGCGGTCCCGGATCTCGGGGAATCCCGCCGCGGGCACCGCGATCTCCAAGTCGCCGTGCGGGCGCGACTGCCTCCCGCGGAAGAGGTCCAACGCCCAACCCGCGGCGACGCACCAGGGCGCGCCGACCCCGCCCAGTCGCTCCGCGACCTGTTCCGGCCGCCACGCGTCCGCCCACCGGGCGTCCAACTCTTCCGCGTCGAGCACAACACCGCCGGGCGGCAGGGATTCGGTCACCGCCACAACCTACTCCCGCGTCCCTGCCCTGGTCGGCCGATCCTCGGAGGCGGCCTCGAAACCTCCTGGAGGCGGTGAAGCAGTCGCCGGCTCCTGCGAATCCGGGTACCTGGCCGGCAAAGAACCTGGGTGCCATCAGGCTCGTGTTCCACGCTGCCGCCTTATCCGGCCCGAACCCTCGAGGAGTCGTGATGACGGGCGAGTACAGTTGGCTGATCTACGATCATGAGCCCATTTCAGTGGTTCTGACCGACCCCGGACCTCGCCCCGTCGAGGCCGTGAAGCCCTCGCCGAGGTGCGGCAGTAGAAGCCACAGACCACTTCCACGGAACCTGCGGCCAGAACACTCGGTTGTCCCTCGACCACCGCCCAGGCAGAATCAGCGCATGGCGACGTGAGGAGCAGCGGCCGGACGGAAGTCCTGGCGCACGTGGGGGAACGGCTGGTCCGTCCTCGACGGTGACCGCAGGATCTGCAGGGTGTGCCACGAGCCCGTCCGCTCCTACCAGTACCGCTTCCATCCGCCCGATTCCTCCAGCTTCGAGCGTTGCATCGGGTTCGCCTGGTGCTCGGGGTGCCGGATCTACTCGGGCGCCATGGTCCACGTTCCTCGCAGGCGCGTCCTGGTCGACGCCCTTGCCTCGCTGCCCGCCGACGACCGCGACCGGTCGCTCCGGAAAGAGGCCGCGCTGGTCGACTACCTCGACGGCCGCGGCATCGGCCACCGCTGACCCGGAGGCCTGCAGCCCCGGCGTCGAACTCCCCCGCCCGCCGGTGAGGTGGCGCCGCGTCCAGCGATCCGGGGGCTGCGTGGGCGCCCGCGCAACAGACCCAGACGCCTGGTTGCCGACCGGGGCTACGACTACGACAAGTACCGTCGCCTGCTGTGGAAGCGAGGCATCAAGCCGCTCATCGCCCGTCGCGGCGTTGCCCACGGTTCCGGCTTGAGCCGCACCCGCTGGGTGGTAGAGCGGACGTTCGCCTGGCTCCACCAGTTCAAGCGCCTGCGCATCCGCTACGAACGTCGAGCAGATCTCCATCATGGCTTGCTTCAACCCGCCTGCGGCCTCATCTGCCTGCGACGGCTTCGCAGGGCTCCGGCGAGCGGTGGCCCCGACACCGCAGGGGTCGGGGCCACCTCAGGGGCTGGATGGGTCAGCTGAAGCTGACGTCGTAGACGCTGGCGCCGCGGGGGGTGAAGCGGGCACTGCCGGTGAGGCCCTCGTACTTGAGGGTGCCACCGGTGACGATCGCATCGAAGGACTGGAGCTCCGCGCCCGGGTGCGCGATGGGCCGCACGCTGGTGATGGCGATCTGAGCGTCGCCAGTGAACTTGAGCACGGTGCTGCAGAGCACCTGGTCCTGGGTCGAGCCGATCTGGTCCTTGACGCAGTTGCCGAAGGCGGTGCCGATCTGGTTGCCGTCGAGGTCGTTGACCTTGGCGCGATTGCCGTAGGGAACGCCGATCACCGGAGCCCCGGACAGTGCTTCGGAGCCGGTGTAGTCGAGGATGAGGTCCGGTACCTGGGCGGCCCGGGTGGAGCGGTTCTTGTGGTCCTGCGGGGTGTCGCTCGCCATGGCGGGCACACTGACCGCGACGGCCGTGCCGACGGCCGTCGCGGCCAGGACGAGGGCGAGGGTGCGCTTGGTCGGGAGGGCAGGGCGCATCGATTCTCCTTCAGTGCTTCGGGCCTGCTGCCCGAATCCGGTGAAATCTGATCACACCGGGCGAAAGCGCCGGGACGGCTGCAGTACCCCGGACCTGATGCCAGGAGAGCCCTGTCGGCCTTGCACCCCAAGGCCTCATGTCGTCCACGAACAGCGCGGATTGGACGCATGCGTGAGCACGGCTATCACCCGCTCGAGCAGCAAGATTCACCTGCTCGGCTTCACGAGCACCACCGACATTCTGAAACGATCAGTAAGCCGTGCGCGTCGTCCCCGCCGCCTGCGCCCCGAGCAGGTCGATCATGGCGTCGAGGGGCTTGGCCGCCTCCGCCGCCGCCCGGGCCGGATCACCGGAGCGGATCGCCTCGTACAGGCCCCGGTGCAGGTGGACCGGCGGTCGGGGCAGGTCCGCGAGGACGTTCGCGCGCCGCAGGCTCTCGGCCACCGCACTGACCAGCCCCTGGTACAGCTCGATCAGGACGACGTTGTGCGAGGCCTCCAGCACCGCGCGGTGGAAGGCGACTCCGGCCGCGACCCGGTCGGCCTCCCCCTCGCCCTCCCCCTCGCCGTGGCCGTCGCCGTGGAGCCGGTGCCAGGCGTCGGCGAGCCGGTCCAGGTCCTCGGGCGTGCGGCGTTCGGCCGCCGCCCGCGCCGCTTCCACCTCCAGGGCCCGGCGCGCGGCGAGGATCTCGCGCAGGTCCACCGTGCCGAAGCGGCGCCGCAGGATGCCTTCCGTGTCGGTGCGCGCCCGCACGTAGACGCCGTCCCCGTGCCGGATCTCCAGCACGCCGGCGTGGGCGAGCGCCCGGACCGCCTCGCGCATCGTGTTCCTGGCCACGCCGAGGAGTTCCATCAGCACCGGCTCCGGCGGAATGCGTTCGCCCACCCTCCAGCGTCCGGCGGCGATCTCCGCCAGCACGGTCTCCGCGATCTGCTCGACGCGCGAGCTCGACCCGACCTTCACCATCCACTCCCCGAGATCACTAGAGGGTCAATGATTGACTCTCCGACAGGTGACATGATTCCCTTCCCGACATGGATCTCGCAACCCGGGCAACTCCCCCGGCCACCACCACCGTTCACCGCACCGGGCGTCTCCGGACCGGCGGCGCCGAACTGAGCTGGCACGCGGACCAGGCCACGACGCCGGTGGTGTTCGTCCACGGCTCCTTCGACGACCACACCAGCTGGGACGGCGTCGTCCCGCTGCTCCCGCCGGGCGTCACGGCCGTCCGCTACGACCGTCGCGGCCACTCCGACAGCGGCGCGCCGGGCCGGAGCGTCATCCACGAGCACGTCGGCGACCTGGTCTCGGTGATCACCGAGGTCTCCGGCGGCAGCGCCCACGTGGTCGGCCACTCCTACGGCGCCCTCGTCTCACTCATGGCCGCGGCCCGCCACCCGGAGCTGGTCCGCAGCGTGCTGGTCCACGAACCGCCCGCCTTCCCCCTGCTCACCGGCGACCCGGTCGGCGAACCGATGCACGACGCGGCCCGGGCCCACGTCGTCACGGTGGCCGAGCACATCGAGGCGGGCCGCACCGAGGAGGCCGTCGCCCTCTTCGCGGAGCAGGTCGCCTTCGGCGAGCGCTGGCGGGACCTGTTCGACGAACCGCAGCGCGCCATGCTCGCGGCCAACGCCCAGACGTTCCTGGACCAGTTCCGCGACCCCGACCACTACGCGCTGGACCTCACCGCACTGGCCGCGAGCCCCGTCCCGATCACCCTCACGGTCGGCACCGACGGCCCGCCCGCCGTTCGCCGGATCACCGAGCTCCTCGCCCGACGACTGCCCGCCGCCACCGTCCACACCCTCACCGGCGCCGGCCACGCACCCCACCTCAGCCACCCCGCCGAATTCGCGACCGCCCTCACCCACCACCTGGACCGCACCCGCGGGGCCTGATCCTGCAGCCCCCTTCGCGTTGCCCCACGAGCGGGGTGACGCCGCCGTCCCGGCGGAAGGCGGAAGGCGGAAGGCTGAAGGCTGAAGGTGCCCGCAGGTGACGGACGTCTCCGCGTGCCGATCACCAGGACACCTCAGAGGCCCGACCCGTCGAGTCGGCGCCCCACGCTGCTACGTAGCCTGCGGTTCCGTTCGAACGAGAGGGGGGTTTCCGAGTGGACGTCGAGCAGCTCCACAGCGCGATCGAGCTCCCGGAAGGGTCCTGGTGGGACTGGGACGTCGTCGCCTGGGATCGTGACCGGTTCCGGCTCGCAGCCGGATACGACCTGACCTATCACCACTCGCTGGAGCTGGTGTTCACCGCCCCGGTGTTCGTCAGCTGCCCGGCGAACTTTCACGATCCCCGATTTCGCGCCCCCACGTCCGAGGAGCTGGCGAGGATCACGGGCCGGCTCGGTGAGACGCCGTCCGTGCTCGTCGCCTTCGAAGCGGACGCGGGCGGGTCGGAGCCCGTCTCGTGCCTGATCGCCGCGGACCGCCTGGACGTCGTGCAGGAGACCGTCTTGCGGTACTGGCGCGAGGACGTGACACCTGGTCAGCGGTTCGCACCATGGGTGCGGCCTCCGGGCAACTAGCGGCGTCGACTCGGCTCAACTGCGCGGTGGTGAGCGTCTTCTCCGGTCGGACGAGGACTGCGGCCGAGAGTTCGGCGAACAGGTCTGCGGGCAGTCGTGCGTCCACGGTCCGCAGCGCGGCCAGGGCGGTCCTGGCCGGGCCGGACGCGCCGTCGACGGCCAGCCGGACGTGGTCGCGGGCTCGGGCGAGGATCTCCTCGGTGTCGGGTGCCAGCGCCGCGTACAGCTGGAGGAATCCGCGCAGGTTGCCGGGCCGGTCGCCGCGCAGCAGCCGGCCGAGGCAACGGTCGATCAGTTCGGCGCGGTCGAGCAGGCCCTCTTCCGCAAGGGCGGTGAGCGCCTTGGGCCACTCGTTGTCCGGGCCGGAGCGGGCGGCGTACGGGTCGGCGAACTCGGTTCCGACGTCGGGGACGTCGAAGAGCCGGCGGACGAACTCGGTGAGCCGGGGCTGGGCGCGCAGCCAGGAGAACAGGGTGTCGTGGTGTGGCGCCGGCTCGCGCAGGCCTCGGTCGGCGAACCATTCGCCGATCTCGCGGTGGCGGTGGCGCATCAGGCTGCCCTCACGCATCCAGCCGGTCACGTAGCCGTCGGTGGCCGGTGGTTCGGTGCCGGACCAGACGGCGAGGCCGGGGGAATGCGGATGCCTGCTGTCGGCAGCCTGCTCCGCGCGGGTGCACCTTGTAGCCCTTCGGAGCACGCGGCGTGCACGACCGCAGCATTCTTCCTATCGTCGGCAGCACTGAGTGGCACCGCGCAGGGTCGGAACGCGGACGGCTGGGACGAACAGCAGCACGTCGGAGCCGGCAACGGCCTGCCCGATCCTGCCAGACCGTGACACAACGCGCTCGCCGCCCTGCACCGCAACACGACCGTCCGCCAGCACGGATCCGCGATCCGGCGTCGGACGGGTCGACGTGCCGAACACCCCGCTTCGAGGAGGATCCACCATGCCGTACGCGTCGTTCGCAGCCCCCGGTACCGCTCTCGCCGCGACGGGAGTGGCGGCCGGGCAGATCTGGCCCGTCGTCATCGCCACCGCCCTGGTCCTGTCCTCCATCGCCGCCGTACGCCTTTCCTTCCGACGCGGCCGCGGTCCGCTCCACAAGTGACGCCCCCGGCCCCCGTCGGACACGTGCCGCTACCCAGTGCCGAACACGCTCCGCCCCGCGCACTGTTGCTGCTCGCCGTGCTGCCAGTGGCCGCCTTCACGGCCTGGGCCGCGGCCCACACCGCCGCCCTCATCGCCCACATCCACCATCACCACGGAGCCGGAGCACTGGCCGCCCCCTGGCTGATCTCCTTCCTGCTGCTGTGGTGGGTCCCCCTGTCCTGGTGGGAGCGGCCCCGCACCGCCACCCCCGAACAGCAGCACGGCCTCGACCGGCTGCGGGTCACGGTGCAGATCCCCGTCTACAACGAGGACACGGCCGCCCTGCGGGCCTGCTTGCACTCGGTCCTCGCCCAGTCCCGCCCCGTCCAGCGCATCCGTGTCGTCGACGACGGCTCCGTCCGGCCCGACGGCACCCCCATGACCTACGACGAGGCCCGGGCCGAATTCGCCCGACTCGCCGCCGCCGCCGGCATCGAGGCCACCTGGGACCGCACCTCCAACCGCGGCAAACGCCACGCCCAGATGCACGTCCTCGCCAACGACGACGCCGACGTCTTCATCACCCTGGACAGCGACTCCGTCCTCGACTGCCACGCCGTCCGTGAAGGACTCAAGCCCTTCGCCGACTCCCGGACCCAGTCCGTCGCCGGACAGGTCGTCGTCCTCAACCACGACGCGAACGCCCTCACCCGCCTCATCGGCTTGCTCTACCTCCCCTTCACCCGGGGTCTGCGCAGTGCACAGTCCGTCCTCAAACGCGTCACCATCAACTCCGGCACCCTCGCCTTCTACCGGGCCGACATCGTCCGCGACGCCGCCGGCACCTACGAGAACGAGCAGTTCCGCGGCCGTCCCATGCAGATGAACGACGACTCGATGCTCACCTTCTACGCCATGCTCGCCGGAGACACCGTCCACCAGCCCTCCGCGCTCGTCTTCACGCTCGCCCCCGAACGCCTCCCCCACTACCTCAACCAACAGCTGCGCTGGATGCGCGGCACCACCGTCCGCCACCTGTGGTGGCTGCGCTACCTCCCCGCCACCGGCATCGTCTTCTGGACCACCGTCGCCGAGTACCTCCACCTCGCGCTCGGCCTCGTCATCCCCGTCGCGCTCCTCACCATGGCCGACTACCGCGCCCACCTCGGCGACATCGCCCTCTACGGCCTGGCCATCGCCACCGCCATGAGCTACCTCATGGCCCTGCGCCTGTTCACCGTCTCCCGCTCCGACATGACCCGCCGCCAACTCCTCACCTGCTTCGCCTGCGCTCCCCTCGCCGCACTCTGGCGCACCCTCGTCCTGCGCCCCATGTACCTCTACGCCATGGCCACCTGCCACCGCGTCAACCGCTGGGGCACCCGTCAAGACGTCGAAGTCGCCCTGCCCCACCCGCAGGTCTCACCGGCAACGCGGTGATCAGCACCGAAGGAGCCCCGCCGCACCACTGAGCAGTGGCGCGTTCCTCCACCGCTCGCTCCGGCAGGGTCACCTCGCGGGCCGACGGACACACGCCGCCGGTGGCCGGGCAACCCCGGGGCTGCCGAATCGACGGCAAGGCGCAGCCCCGGGCACATCCGGCGCGGGCCCGGAGGCCACCCCTGCGGCGATGTCAGCCGTGTGCCACCGCCCGCATGCGGCCCGGCGCACCTCAGGGCAGTCTCGGCTCCAGGCGCCACGGGCGGGCGCCCCCGGCAGACCCGCCCGCCCGGTCGACCGGCAGGACACCACGGAGGACAGCGTGAAGAAGCACCTCGGCATCCCGGCTGCCCGCCCATGACCAGGTACTGAAGCTGCTTCGGGTTTCCCGTCGAGGAGCGCACGGCCTCCGGGGCGATGTCGACCCGGCCGGTGAACCCGAGGCCCCGGGTCACGTAGTCGGTGATGTTCGGCACCGCGAGGAACGCCTTCCCGTCCTCGGCGGTGCACGGGCGGTACGGCCCCCAGGTCTCTGCCACGGTGGCACTCCCTCCTCGGGCCCGGCGCCGGGCCTGCTCGGACGATCGCTGCCCGGGACCATCCCGGGCAGCCACCCCTCTCACTGCCGAAACCGCTGGTCGGAGGGGCTTTCGGGCAGGTCTCCAGAAGTCGTCAAAAAAGTTTCGATCTCACCTGCAACCCTCGCGGGCCCCGCACGTCTATGTGAGTGAGCGGCGGGGAAGCCCGCCGCGGCGGACCGCAGGCAGACCGGGAGCACCGACTCCCGGGCCTCGGATCCTGCCACCGCACTCATCGCAATCCATCGAGCAGCGACACACGTCTGCCGATGAAAACACCCCGGGGGGTATTCAGAATGTCCATTGTGCGTGCACGTCGTTCCCGCTCCGCGGTCCTCACCGCCGCCACCCTCGGCGCGCTGCTCGCCACCGGCGCCGTGGTGGTCTCCCCGGCCGCCTACGCCGCCGACGCCCCGGCCCCGGCCCCGGCCCCGGCCGCCACCGCCGCCGCCCTGGCCCCGACCGCCACCGCGACCCCGACCCCGACCGCGGCGACCCCGGTCCCGGCCACCACCCCGGCCCCGGCCACGGCCGCCCCGACCGCGAAGCCGACGGCCGCCACCCCGGCCCCGGCTGCCACCCCGACCACCCCGACCACCCCCGCCGCCCCGGCCGCCCCGGCCGCGAAGCCGACGGCCAAGGCCGCCGCCAAGGCCACCGCCGACGACAAGCCGTCGCTGACCGTCACCCCGCCGGCGTCGGTCGGCCGCGGCGGCCAGCCGGTCGAGTTCACCGAGACCGTCACCAACCCGGGCAGCACCGCGGCCACCTACAAGCTGAAGATCACCACCAGCGGCGCGGGCCCCGTCTCGGCGAGCGCCATCAAGGTCGACTACCGCGACGCGGACGGCACCTGGAAGCCCGTCACCGACACGGTCCCCGGCCTGACCGTCGCCGCCGGCGCCACCACGACGGTCCGGCTGCGCCTGACCACCGAGCTCGCGACCTACTGGTCCAACACCGACTCCACCATCACGCTCCGCTCCGCAGTGCTCGACGAGGCCGGTGCCGTCCTGGCCGAGAGCACCAAGGAGGTCGCGGCCAGGGCCATCACCCTGCAGGTCCAGAACGCGCCGACCACCGCCGTCGCCGGCGGCGACCCGGTCGAGTTCGACGTCGCCATCGCCAACCGCAGCGCCTCCGCCTACACCAACGTCGACAAGGTCATCGAGGCCGACCAGCACACCACCCTCCAGGTCCGGAAGGCCGACGGCAGCTGGCAGAACATCACCGGCGTCCCCGGCAGCAACCCGACCGTCGCCGACCGGGTCACCTACCACCTCTCCGACGACCGGACCATGGCACCGGGCGAGACCTTCACCAAGCACGTCCGGCTCGCCTTCACCGCCGACGCCCCGACCGGCACCGGCTACATCCACCCGTGGGCGAAGCTCGACATCGGCAGCGGCTACTCCCCCGTCACCGTCGGCCCCCAGTACCTCCTGATCAACGTCGTCAGCGCAGCGCCCACCCTGTCGCTCCAGGCACCCGCCTCGATCGGCAACGCCGGCGGGCCGGTCGAGTTCACCCAGACGGTCACCAACCCGGGCAACACCCAGGCGACCTACAACCTGGAGTTCGACGCCAGCAACCAGTACGCCCGCGGTGAGGGCCGCATCGCCATGGACCTCCTCGACGACGAGGGCGCCTGGAAGCCGGTGCTGACGACCTTCCGGCAGCAGAACGACGGGTTCCACTTCAAGGGCGGGTACGCCGGCGTGACCGTCCCCGCCGGCGCGACGAAGACGTTCCGGCTGCGCCTGTCCGCCCCGGTCAACAACGACTGGGCCGGCGCGAGCGGCACCATCAAGCTCTCCTCCTCCGTCCTCGAGCAGACGGGGCAGTACGTCATCGCCGAGAGCACCAAGGAGGTCGCCCTGAAGGCCCTCGACGTGTCGGTCAAGAACGCCCCCACCGCCGCCGTCGCCGGCGGCGACCCGGTCGAGTTCGACGTGACCGTGTCCAACGCCAGCGCCTCCCGCTACGACAACGTCCGCCCCGCCGTGCTGGCGGACCGGAACAGCGCGCTCCAGGTCCAGCAGGAGGACGGCAGCTGGCAGAACGTCTTCGGTGTGCCCAGCCGCCAGAACGGCGGCCCGGTCACCTACTACCTCACCGAGGACCGGAACCTGGCGGCCGGCGCCTCCGTCACCAGGCACGTCCGCCTCGCCTTCACCTCCCTCGCCCCCGTCGGCACCACCCACGTCAACCCGGAGGTCATCTTCGAGGGCGGGCAGGGCGCGCCCGCGAGCGTCGGCCCGCAGGGCTTCCCGGTCGACCTCACCCTGGGCTTCCCCACGGACGACTCCGGCAGCACGGGCGCCCCTGGTGCCACCGGCGCCGTCGGCAACAGCGGCAACAGCGGCAACAGCGGCAACAGCACCGTCGCCGCGGCCGGTCTGACCAGCGCCTCCGACACGAAGTCCGACACGGGTTCCGCCGGCGGCACGGTCGGCGGGTCCGGTTCCACCGGGACCACCGGCTCCGCCGGGACCGCGGCCTCCTCCGACACGATCCAGACGGCCGCCAGCGAGCTCGCCCACACCGGCTCGGACGGCACGCTGAAGGTCTCGCTGGGCGCGGCCTCGCTGCTCGCCGGCGGCATCGCGCTCATCGCCCGCCGCCGACGCAGCGCCTGACCGTCAGGGTACGGGTGCACCCACCCAGGGTCCGGCCCCTCACCGCCCGTCGCGGCGACGGGGCCGGCCCTACCTGCGGTACCGCTCCAGCTCGTCGACGGTCAGACCGTGGGTGCTGTGCATGGCGATCGAGCTGTAGGAGGAGCGGGCGACCCGCAGACGGGCCGTGCGCTCCTGCTCGACCAACAGCCCTTCGACGGTCTCGGTCCGGCCGTCGGGCCGCCGGTGCAGGTAGACCGCGAGGCCGGTCACGATGACGGCGAGGCCCGCGAACAAGGCGATCAGCGTGGCCATGGCCACCCCCTCGGGGAGCCGTTCAGCTGCCTGGACGTCCGGCTGTCGAAGCCGCCGAACAATCGGCATGTACCCGCACGGTCGGGCGGTCGAACCTTCGGGACGCCGCTCCGTGGCCCTTCGGACACGGTGCGCAGCGTGCCGGCCCGGCTCCCGGCGCACGGGCTGCCCGGGGCCGTCTGCGTGAGGAAAGGCCCTGGTCACGAGCCTTCCGGTCGCCCCTGAGAGGATCTGCGCCATGACAAGCACCATCCGCCGCTCCGCGGGCACCAGAACCCTCTCCGACGCCCTGCTCTCGCTGTTCGGCATCCGGCGGCTGAGCACGGAGAAGGACCTGGCCGACCTCCGGGCGGGCACCACCCTGCAGGTGTTCTGTTCGAGCCCGACGCTGGGCACGGTCAGGATGCTGTCGGTCGGCAAGGGCCGCACCGTCCCGCACACGGCCTCCGGCCACCTCTACCTGGCGGCCGACCGGGTGACCTGGCGCAACCGGCGCACCGGCGAGGACGTCGCCCTGACGGGTCCGTTCCGCCTGTCGCCGTCGGGCCAGAAGTCCCCGCTCCCGAAGATGGCGCGCCTGGACCTGGCGGCGGGCGACGCGCAGCACGTGATCGTGATTCCCAAGGCCGACACCGACCTGGTCACGCAGGTGCTGGAGGCGGCCGGCCGGTAGCCCGGCGCCGGCACCGCCGGGGTCCCCCTCGGCACGAGTGCCGAACGACCCCGCGGCCGGTCTCGGCAGCGGGGTCGTTCGGTATGGGACGTGCCGACCGTTCCGGCTCGGCCCAGCGGCCGGGAGGCCGGGCGGCCCAACAGCCGGGCGGCCCAACGGCCGGGAGGCCGGGAATCAGACCGCGACGAGCTCCCGCTCGCGCTGCGGCGTCCCGGCCGCGGGCTGCTTCCTGTTCGGCAGGGAGAGCCGGAAGACCTTGTGCCACGCGGAGAACACCTGCTTGGGCAGCGGCCCGGTGACGTACTCCAGCTCGTACTTCTCGAACAGTGCGCGCACCTTCACCGCGACCTCGGCGTACCGGTTGCTCGGCAGGTCCGGGAACAGGTGGTGCTCGATCTGGTGCGACAGGTTGCCGGTCATGAAGTGCATGGCCCTGCTGCCGCTGATGTTCGCCGAGCCCATCATCTGGCGCAGGTACCACTGGCCGCGCGTCTCGCCCTCGATCGACCGGCGCTCGAAGACCTTGACGCCCTCCGGGAAGTGCCCGCACATGATCACCGAGTGGGACCAGATGTTGCGGACCAGGTTCGCGGTGAACGTGGCGGCGAGCGTGGTGGGGAACGACGGGCCCGACAGCAGCGGGTGGATCACGTAGTCCTTGAGCACCTGCTTGCGGATCTTGCGGCCCACGGCCCTGGCCCGCGCGCGGAACTCCGGGTTCCTGCGGCGGCGCTTGCTCAGGTTCTTGCCGAGCTCCAGGTCGTACGCCGCGATGCCGTACTCGAAGAAGCAGGCGTTGAGGAAGTTCCACAGCGGCTGGCCGAGGTGGAAGGGGTGCCACTTCTGGTCCTCGTCGACGCGCATGATGCCGTAGCCGAGGTCGTTGTCCTTGCCGATCACGTTGGTGTACGTGTGGTGCAGCTCGTTGTGCGAGTGCTTCCACTGGTCGGACGGCGAGACGTGGTCCCACTCCCAGGTGGTGGAGTGGATCTTCGGGTCCCGCATCCAGTCCCACTGGCCGTGCAGGACGTTGTGGCCGATCTCCATGTTGTCCATGATCTTCGCCACGGACAGGCCGGCGGTGCCGATCAGCCAGGCGGGCGGGAAGATCGAGAACAGCAGGACGCCCCTGCTGGCCATTTCGAGCTTGCGCTGCGCCGAGATGACCTTGCGGATGTAGGCGGCGTCCTTCTCTCCGCGGTCGGCGATCACCTCGTCGCGGATCGCGTCCAGCTCGCGGCCGAGCTCCTCGATCTGCTCCGCGCTCAGGTGGGCGGTGGGGTCGATGGCGGTCAAGGTGCTCCTACCGTTCGATGTCGCAGGCACCCGCTGCCGCGGACACGCAGGTCTGGATGAGGACGCCCGGCTCGGCCTCGGTGATCTCGCCGGTGCGCAGGTCGCGGACGGCGCCCGCCTTGAGCGGCGTGACGCAGCCGAAGCAGACGCCCATGCGGCACCCGGAGGGCATGAGCACGCCGGCCTCCTCGCCGACGTCCAGCAGCGGCGTGGCACCGTCGGCCTCGACGGTCCTGCCGGTGGCACTGAACGTGACCTCACCGCCGCCACTGCCGTCGCCCACGACGACGGCGACGGCGGGGCGGAAGCGTTCGGTGTGCAGGCGCTCCCGGACGCCGTGCTCGCTCCAGCGCTCCTCCGCGGCGTCGAGCAGGCCCGCGGGCCCGCAGGCCCAGGTCTCGCGCTCGGCCCAGTCGGGCACGAGCTCGTCGAGCCGGGCGATGTCGAGCCGGCCGTCGGTGCCGGTGTGCACCTCGGTGAGGCGCAGCTTCCCGTCCGCGACCAGGCCGTGCAGTTCGTCGCGGAAGATCACGTCGTGCGGCTGCGGCGCGCAGTGGACCATGACGGCGTCGTCGAACTCGGCGTCGCGCAGCATGCCCATCACGGGCGTGATGCCGCTGCCCGCCGTCAGGTAGAGCACCTTGGCGGGCTTGGTCGGCGGCAGCACGAAGTCGCCGGCCGGCTGGTCGAGCTGGATCAGGGTGCCGGGTGCCGCCCTGCGGACCAGGTGGTTGCTGACCTTGCCGCCCGGGATCGCCTTCACGGTGATGGTGACGCGGCCGTCCCGTCGGTTCGTCGGCGAGGTGATCGAGTAGGAACGCCACAGGCGCCTCCCGTCGACGTCGACCCCGATGCGCACGTACTGGCCGGCCGTGTGGCCGCGCCAGCCCCGTCCCGGCCTGATCACGACGGTCGCGCAGTCACCCGTCTCGGGGTGCACGGCTTCGATGCGCCCCCGCAGGTCGGCGCCGGCCCGCAGCGGGCTGACCAGGTCGAGGTAGTCCGACGGCAGCAGCGGCGTCGTGACCATCTCCAGCAGTTTCCACGCCCTGCTGCGGAGGGCTGTACTCGTCATGGTTCCCAGCTTGCTGCGCCTCAGGGCGTAAAGTCCTGACCGTAGGACGTAAATCTGTTCGGCCGAATTGTTCGCAGGGAACAAGAACGTGAGCGATGCCATCCGGAGGGCCAGTGGACTGGCCCTGGACGAGACGACGGTCACCGCGCTGCGGGCCACACTGAAGACCACCGCCGACGAGGTCGTCCAGGCGATCATCGACGAGGTCCCTTCGTACGCCAACGCCCTGTCGGGCCGCATGGGCGCCACCATCCGCCGGGCCGTCCGCACCGCCCTCGGGAACTACCTGGACCTCGCGAGCGGGAACGCCACGGGCGGCGACGCCGGTGGCGCGGCCTACGAACTGGGCCGCGGCGAGGTGCGCGACGGCCGTTCAATGGACGCCCTGCTCAGCGCCTACCGGGTCGGCGCCCGGGTGGCCTGGCGGTGCCTGGCAGCGGGTGCCGTACCGGCCGGTCTGCCCGCCGCCGAGGTCGCCAAGTTCGCCGAGCTGACCTTCGCCTACATCGACGAGCTCTCCGCCGCGAGCGCGGCGGGCCACGCCGACGAACTGGCCGCCCGGGGCCGGGCCCAGGAGCGCCATCTGGAACACCTGGCCCGCGACCTCCTCGCCGGCGCGGGCCCGGACGTGCTGCTGGCCTCCGTCCAGCGGGCCGGGTGGCAGCCTCCGGTCTCGCTGACCGCGGTCCTGCTGCCCGCCGCCCAGACCCGGCCCGCCTACCGCGTGTTCGACCCGGGCACCCTCGTCCTCGACGACCTGCCGGACGCCACCGGTGTGCTGCTCGTCCCCGACGCCGACCGGTCGCACCTCCTGCGGCAGCTGACCGACCGCACCGCCGTGGTCGGCCCGGCCCGGCCGTGGGCCCGGGCGTCCGCCTCGTACGCGCGGGCCGTACGCGCGCGCTCCCTCTCCCCCGACATCCGCGACACCGAGGACCACCTGCCCGAGCTGGTGCTGAGCGCCGACGCGGACGCGTTCGCGGACCTGCGTGCCCGGGCCCTCGCACCGCTGCGGACCCTGCCCGCCGCGACCGCGGGGCGGCTGGAGGAGACCCTGCGGGCGTGGCTGCTGCACCAGGGCCGGCGGGACGAGGTGGCGGCGGCGCTGTTCGTCCACCCCCAGACCGTCCGGTACCGGATGTCGCAGCTGCGGGGGCTGTTCCCGGATCTCGCCTCGCCGCACCGGGTCCTCGAACTGACGTTGGCGGTGGGCCTCGGGGCCCCGGAGGCTTCCGGGGCCGGGCCGGCGGGGTGATGCGGGCCGGGCGTGCCGCGGTCAGGGCCGCGGCACGCCCGGGACCTCATGCCTCCAGGCGGATCAGCGCCCGCATGGCCTCGCGCTCCACGCGCGCGAGGTCGTCGAGGACCGAGCCGGCCTCGGCCAGGCACCGGGCGTCGCCCGACTCGCCGGCCTCCTCGATCAGTGCCGCCGTCCGCGTCCACAGGACGGCCGCCTCGGCGTACAGCGTGTGACCGGTGCGCAGGTGGACGCTGTCGAGCAGACCGGTGCACTCGGCGAGGAAGTCGCGGTAGAGGTTGCGGAACAGGGCGCCGCCGGTGCCGGCCCGCTCCATCAGCAGAGCGGCCCGCGGCAGGTCCCGCCGGGGGTCGTCGGTGCGCTGGAGCCAGGTGCGGACCAGCTTGCCGGCCTTCTCGATGCCGCGGTGACCGAGGTTGGCGATGGGCGGGTCGAGGAAGGCGCCGGCGCAGGCGGTGATGGCGGGGACGATCCGTGCGTGCGGGGCGGGCAGGTCCCGCACGACGGTGAGGGTGAAGGAGCGGTGTCGGGCGGTCATCGGGCCGCGCTCGGCCCGGGCCCGGGCGAGGCCGGTCAGGCCGCAGGAGACGGCCCCGCCCTGCTGGTCGGTGTCCACCAGGTGGGCGTCGTGGTCGTCGTAGCCGTACATGGCGACGACGTGGCCGCCGAAGTGGACCTTCGTGTCGAAGTAGTCCAGGTGGTAGCTGTCGAGCTGGAGTCCGACGGGGCGCCCGGAGTCGATGGCGGACGCCACGTTCCGCCACGCCCTGCGCGGCGAGGTCGTCTCCTGCACCAGGAGGTCCAGCCCGAGTCCGGCGGCCAGGTTCCTGGTGAGGTCGAACGGCCTGACCCGTCCCCCGAGGAACGGGAAGTCCGCGTTCCTGGCGTCCCAGTAGACGAACGACAGGCCGGAGCCGAGGCCGAACAGCATCGGCTCGGACAGGTCGAGTCCCTGGTGCCGCAGCAGCACCCCCAAGGCCGACGACTCGCAGTGCTGCGTACCGCGGGCGTCGATGCCCGCGACCGTGGTCATGCGCCCTCCTGGACGGGGACGACCAGCCGGGTCGTCAGTTCTTCCTCCGGTGCCTCCGCCGGGCCGACGAGATACGCCTCGCGCACGGGCGCCTGCGGGCGCAGTCCGCGCTCGTGGACGGCGGCGAGGAGCGCGTTGTAGGCCAGCCGCAGGTGCGCGTAGGGCCCGGTGTGCGTGGTCTCGGCGACGAGTCCGCCGGGCAGCACCACGATTTCCAGGCCGGGCACGGCTTCCCCGCGCGGAACCTGCGCTCCGACGGCGATCTCCACCCGCTCGTCCAGGTCCAGCGGGTACAGCCCCCACAGCGGCGGCTCCCACGCGGCCGCCGCCCCGCCGAGCGCGGGCAGCAGCCGGCCCACGCACTCCCCGACCCCGGCCCCGATCCCGGCAGGGGCGCAGGTCGCCCGCAGCACCGCCAGCCGCCGCTCCGGCTCCCTGCCCAGGGTCACCTCGTAGCCGGGCAGACCGCCTTCCGCGAGCCGCTCCAGGGTCTTCAGCCGGGCCTGGTCCCTGCCGATCCGCTCGGCCAGCCGGTCCCGCTCGGCGCGCAGGATCCGCGCCCGGTGCTCCGGCCCGGCGGCCAGGGCCCGGGCGATCACGGCCAGGGGAAGGTCCATCTCGCGCAGCAGGGCGATGGTCAGGGCGTCACGGGCCTGTTCGGGCGCGTAGTAGCGGTAGCCGGAGCCCGCGTCCACGTGGACGGGAGCCAGCAGCCCCGTGTCGTCGTAGTGCCGTAGCTGCTTCACGCTGAGGCGGCACAGGCGCGCGAAGCGCCCGATGGTGAGGAGTTCGTCTCGCACGCCGCCATCGTGGACCCTCCCACGGGGGGAGGGTCCAGCGCCGGGTGAGCGGGCCGGGGATCAGGGCGCCGGGGTCAGCGCGAGACGTGGAACTCGTTCCCGCCGGCGTCCAGGAACTCGCCCGGCTCCCGGTCGGGGTGGCCGACCTCCAGGCGGAGCCTGTTCCGCCGGACCTTCGGCGCCGCGGGCGGCCCGATCACCAACGAGACCGTGCTGGTGGGCCTGCGGCGCAGCCAGGTGCCCCAGTCGTGGGACTCGACCGACTGCCAGTCGGCCCGGGCCTGCCAGAAGGCGGCCTGCGCGTGGCGGTCCTCTTCGGCGGCGTCGAGGCAGATCGCGACGAGCCCCGAGTCGGCGAGCACGCCCGGGTGACCGGGGCGCAGCACGCAGAACTCGTTGCCCTCCGGGTCGGCCAGCACGTCCCACGGGACGTCCCCCTGGCCGATGTCGGCCCGCGTCGCCCCGAGGGCGAGCAGGCGCGCGACCTCGGCCTCCCAGTCCGGTCCCCCGGCGAGGTCGAGGTGGAGCCGGTTCTTGTGCGCCGTCTTCGGCTTCGGGGTCGGGACGAAGCGCAGCCGCAGGCCGTCCGTGCGGCCCTGCGTCGCCTCCTGCCAGAAGCGGTCCATGCGCGCGACGTCCAGCGCGTCGATCACGATCCCGGTCAACATCCCGTCCCCCCAGCGTCGAATCCGTTGTCCGTTCGGGTGCCTGCCGGTTGCGTGCCGCCCCGGCGCCGGCGACCAGCAGACTACTGCGCGGCCGCCGGCCCGCACCCGGGCCCGAGGACGGCGTCCTCGTCGGGCGCCCCGGGGCCCTCGCGATGTGATCGGAGCCGCGAGGGCCGGGGGCGGCAGGCCGGCGCGGGACTACGGCCCGGTGCGGGCGCGCAGGGCGTGCGTGAACCAGGTGAACACCGGGGCCAGGCTGGGCGGGACGGGCCATCCGTTGATGACGGCCAGCAGGTGCCAGTAGCGCTCCGTGCGGGGGTCGCCGGCGATCTCCAGGCGGGTCAGCAGCCAGTGGCGCCGGTCCGCGTCGTCGGCGCGGCCGAAGGTCTGCGCGTAGCGGGCGGTCAGGGCGTCGACGACGGGTACGGCCTCGGCCGAGGCCGGGGCGATGCCCGCGTCGAGCGCGCGGCCGACGCCGTCGCGGACGGCCTCGGTGAGGTCGTGGTGCAGACCGGTGGCATCGCCGCGGACGCGTTCGGCCGCCTGGTACTCGGCCATGCGGCGCACGGCGGCACGGAAGTCGGGATCCTGGGTGAGCTCGGCGAGTTCCACCCAGGCCTCGACCTGTTCGGGTTCGGGATCGTCCGGCAGTTCGGGCATGGCCGCGCGCAGCATGTCGACGAGGTCGGCGTTGGCGTCGAGCCCGCCGAAGGCCTCGTCGATGAAGTCGGTGACCAGGCGTCGGCGTTCGTGGTCGGAGAGCTTGGCGAGCTTGTGCATGAGGTCCGTTTCCTCGGGAGTGGAGCCCCGCTTGGCCACCGCGCGCAGGACGGCGCGGCGCAGTCGGAGGGTGCGGATCTGCACCTCCAGGGCATCGGCGTGGATGGCGGCGACCTCGGGCACCGAGACCTCCCGGTCCACGACCTGGCGGATGAGGGCGAGGTCGAGTCCCAGGTCGCGCAGGGTGCGCACCAGGTCCAGGCGGGCGAGCGCGTCGATGTCGTAGAGCCGGTAGCCGGCCGGGCTGCGGTCCGTCGGCGGCACGACTCCGGTGTCGGAGTAGAACCGGATGGTCTTGACCGTCAGCCCGGTCCGCCGGGCCAGGTCACCGATCGTGAAGAGCGTGTCGCCGTCCATGCCCGTAACTCTCCCGTCTCCCCCTGCGGGAGACTCAAGCCCGGGCGGTGACGGTCGCGGTAGGGCTTCGCGACCCGGGTCCTGCGGGTGCTGGTGCGGGTGCTGGTGCGGGTGCGGGTACTCGTGCTCGTGCTCGTGCTGGTGCCGGGTCAGCTCAGGCGCCGGCGGGCGGGGTGGGCGGGCCCGGTCGTTTCCGGCGGGGCCAGGGCTTCGCGGAGTTCGGGGGTGCGGGCCTTCTCGGCCCGGTACCAGGTGCCGTAGCGGGCGGCGAGGAACGGGGCCGACATGCCGTGGGCGACCACACTGAGGCCGACGGTGGCCGCGGCGACGAGACCGAGCCGGTGGATCCCGGGCACGTGCTCCTCGACCACGAGGAGCCCGAAGACCACGGAGGCCAGGCCGCGCGGCCCGAACCAGCCGATGTAGGCCGCGGTGGGCCACCGGAAGCCCGTGCCGGCGAGCGCGAGGACCACCGGCACCATCCGCACGACCGTCAGGCTGAGCACCGCGTACGTGACGACCCGCCAGTCCAGCTCTTCCAGGGCCGGGCCGAGCAGTACCGCGCCGAAGACCAGGAAGCTCAGCGTCGCGAGCAGCCCGCCCAGGTACTCGGTCAGGTCGGCGGGCCGCCCGCCGGATCCGTCCGCGGGGAGCGGCGGGGCCTGGCGCAGTCCGAGGGCGAACGCGAACCCCGCCGTCCAGGCGGCGATGAACCCGCTGCCGTCCGCCGCCGTCGCCACCGTGTAGGCGCCGACGGCGACGGCCAGGACGAACACCTGTCGCCACTCGCCGGTCACCCAGCCCCTGGCCTGTGACCAGGGCAGCAGCCGCCCGCCGGTGAGGCCGACGGCCAGGCCCACGGCGGTGCTGAGCAGCAGGGTCCGCCAGAGGACCCCGTTCGCCCCCTCCGCGGAGGTGGCCGTGCCGGGGATCGCGGCGAGGAACAGGACGAAGAACGGCAGCACCAGCCCGTCGTTCAGGCCGCTCTCGACGTTCAGGCCCTCGCGGACGAGCGGCGGCACCGCGGGGCTGGTCATGGCGGCCTTGCCGAGCGCCGCGTCGGTGGGCGCGAGGATCGCGGCGAGCAGCGCGAGCTCCCCGCCGGTGAGGCCCGGCAGCAGGGGCCAGGCCAACAGCCAGCCGGCCCCGATCGTGAGCGGCAGGCCGAGGGCCAGCAGGCGCAGCGGCAGGAAGCCTCCGGTGCGCAGGTCCCGTCGGCGCACGGTCATCGCGTCGGCGAAGAGGACCAGGGTCAGCGCCGCCTCGACCAGCGTGCGCACCGCGCCGGCGTCGCGTTCCGGGTGGATGACGTCCAGGCCGGCGGGGCCGATGAGCACGCCGAGACCGGTGAACAGCATCGGCGCCGACAGCGGTGTCGAGGCGAGTCTGCGGGAGAAGAGCCCGTAGCCGGCGGTGACGGCCGCCACGGCCGCCGCGGTCCAGGCGCCGCCGCCGCTCATCGAAGCCGTCCTCTCCGCAGGGCCGGTGGCCGGCCGCACCCCGAGGGATCGGGATGGGCCGGTCGGATGGTCATTGTCGCGTGGGAGGGTGCGCGTTCACGGCGGGACATGCCGCCCGGGGGCGGTCCGTACGATCGCGCGTGTGTGGGTGCCTGCCCTGTGTCGCCGGTCGTGCTGAGCGCCCTGCCGGGGCGGTGTCGGCACGCGTGGCGGCCGGTCCGCGGCGGATCGTCATCCCGAAGGTGTCGCGGGTGCGGGGCGCCGCACGGTCGTGGTCGCGTCCGCACGCGGCACGGGCCCACCGGGGCGCCCGACGGATCCGCCCGGGAACCGCGCACCGAGACACGGCCCCACCAGGGGTCCACGTGCTGAGCGTGGACCCGAGCGTGGACCTGGACGATCCGCGGTCTGCGCGGGACGGCCCGCGCCCCGGGGCCCGGGTGGATCGGTTGTCGTGAACGGCGCGCGTGTCACCGCGCCGCGGGGCGGCGGCTCCGTGCCGAGCGCACGGCGAGGAACACCACGTCGGCGATGAGCAGCAGGACGCCTATGGCGAGCAGGTACAGCATCCCGTGCACCGCGACGCCGACGATGCCCAGCATGATCGCCACGATGACGATCGAGAGGAAGAGAACCATCACATGCCTCCTTGTCGGCCGGACGAGCCTGGGTGAGCCACCAGTGCGCGTCCTCCCGGTCCGTGGCCCGGGTGGGACCGGGGGCCCGTGGTGCGGGCTCCCGGTCGGCCGGTGGACATCAGGGTCACCGGGTCTACCAGTAGTGGCGGCGGCCGGCGACCTCGTGGCCGAGCGAGCCCATGATGAGCAGGGCGAGGCCGATGAGGGCCAGGACGATGCCGACGGTCCACAGGAAGGACATTCCCGTGACGAGTCCGATGGCGAGGAGGATGACTCCGAGGACGATCATGACGTACTCCGTTCTCTCCCCCCAATGCAGTGCTCCGCGGTGCGGAGGAAATGCGTGTACCAGATCCTTTCGAGGGTTCCGGCCAGGCCTTCGACGACGATCCGTGCGGGGCTGTCGTTTCGGTGCCCTAGGGGTGCGGCGTGGCCAGGCCGGCGAGGAGGATGTCGAGGCCGCGTTCGAGTTCGGCGGCCCCGTCGTAGGAGGCGAGGGCGGTGGCGAGGCTGCGCAGGAGCGGGAATTCGCCGATCGGCAGCCGGTGCAGCCCCAGGCGCAACAGGTCGTCGGTCTCGTCGGGGTTGTCGACGAGTTCCTGCAGTTCGTTCAGGACGTGGCCGTGGAGGAGCCCGAACAGGGCGCGGTAGATGTGCAGGGCGTCGGGTCCGGTGAAGCCGGCCCGGGTGAGGAGGGTGAGGACGGCTTCGAGCGGCCGCAGGGTGCCTTTGGGGCGCAGGGCGAGGGGCGTGGCCAGGGGGCGGGTGACCAGGAGGGGGACGACGTTGGGGTGGGCCAGGGCGAGCCTGCGGTAGCGGCGGGCGACGGCGCGCAGTTGGGCGGCCCAGTCGGGGTCGGTGGAGTCCACCTCGAGTTGGTTGAGGACGGTCTCGGCGACGCCGTCGAGCAGGGCGGCCTTGTTCGGTGCGTGGCGGTAGAGGCTCATCGGGTCGTGGTCGAGCGCTCGCGCCAGGCGGCGCATGGACAGTTTCTCTATGCCGTCCTGGTCGATGATCTCCAGTGCGCAGGCGAGCATGCGCTCCCGGCTGAGCCGCTTCGTCGGAGGCGGGTCCCCGACCTCGACGGTCGGGCGGGCCGTGGGGGCGACCATGTCGGCACCTTCTTCCCGGAGGGTGAGCACCGGTGACCCAGAGTTCGTAGACCTACGGTGTAGATACCAGTGTAGTCCCGGGTGCAAGCTGTAGGCATACGACGTAGATCCGAATGGAGCACGTCATGATCATCCTTCTCGGACTCATCCTCCTGGCTGCCGCGGCCGTCGTCGCGGCGGCCGGCATCCTCGCGGCGCGTCGCGCGCCGACGAACAGGAGGCCGAGTCCCCGCATCCGCAGACCGCACCTCCTCCTCGGAGGCCCCGCCACGCCCGAATAGCCGTGGGAACGACGGGTAGCCGCACGAAGGCCAGCCGTAGGCGCGGCAGACCGGCCGCACCGACACACGACGCGCGACACCACGAAAGGAGATGGATTCAGCCATGGGCATCGGCAAGAAGGCCGCACACAAGGCCGAAGCGGTCAAGGGCGGAGTGAAGAAGTCCGTCGGACGCGCCACCGGGAACCGTACCCTCGAGGCCGAAGGCCGCGGCGACCAGGCCAAGGGAAACCTCAAACAGGCCGGAGCCAAGGTCAAGGACGCGTTCAAGCACTGACCCGCACCGGACGCCGGAGCCGTGCAGACGGCCCGACCCGGTGCGAGCGCCGGGCACCGAAGCCCGGGCCCCGGGGACGCGGGACCGGCGGCACGACCGCCGGACACCGCGCACCGCACGGGCCGCGTCCACCGGGCGAGCCGGCCTGCCGGGGCGACCGCTGTGGCCCCCGGCCGGGGCGACTTCCCGTCACGATGCCGTCGGCTGCGGGCTCATCGCCCGCTCGTACAGCTTCTCCCGCGCCCGCTTGAGCAGTTCGGCGGCCTTCTTGCGCGACGCCTCCTCCGCCTTGTCGAGCGCGCCCGGGTAGTCGGCGGACATGGCCGAGCCGGCGCCGTAGTCGACGTCGACCGCCAGGTTCAGGTTCCCGTCGCAGAAAGCCGACTTGAAGCTCAGTTGGTCGACCGGCCCGGGGGTGGTGTCGGTGAGCGGGTGCCGGACCGAGGACTGGTAGCCCTCCTGACCGAGCCCCCCGCCGTCGTTCATCGCGAACTTCCGCGTCTCGGTCGGCTTGGGCCCGCCGAGCGGGGACTTGGCGATGTCCGCCTCGACCTCCATCCAGTGGCAGCCGCGGGCCGCCTCGAAGACCGTCGCGTCGATGGTCACCCGCCAGTCCTCCGTCGCCGGACCGCCGTCGTAGCTGCAGCTGAGCGTCGAGGACGGGTCGTCCGCGATCCCCTCGCTCGTCACCGGTATCGAGCTCCTCAGCTGCCCCGGCAGACCGGGATCGCCGACCGCCGCGCAGAGGTCGCCGACCGTGCGGTACCAGCCGACCTCCTTCGCCTGGCCGGCACTACTGCTGCTGCCACTGCCGGCGGTGGCACTGGCGCCACTGCCTGCGGTGCCGCCACCGCCGCCGCAGGCGGTGAGGAACACGAGGCCGGCAGCCACGAGGGCGGCCGCGCCGGTACGGGAGGTTCGATTTCGACTCGTCACCGCGCCAGGCTAGTGCCGGATCATGCGACGCCCGACCCGGGGTGACGCCCCGTCCGTCGCCGGCCGCGGAGCCTGCGATCATCGACCGATGAACGCCATCGACCGCCCCATGCCGCCGCTGAACGCCGACGAGCGCACGACGCTCGAGAGCTGGCTCGACTTCCACCGCACCACCCTGGCCATGAAGTGCGAGGGGCTGGACGACGAGCAGGCCGCCACGGCCTCCGTGCCGCCGTCCGGCTTCACGCTGACCGGGCTGGTCCAGCACATGGCGGAGGTGGAGCGGAACTGGTTCCGTCGCGTGTTCGCCGGGGAACAGGCGCCGCCCATCTACCCGAAGGCCGACCCGGACGGCCCCGACGGTGGTTTCGAGGTCGCCGCGGGCACCGCCCTGAGCGACGCCCTCGCCGTCTGGCACGCGGAGATCGCCCGCGCCCGTGCGCACTGCGCCGAGCACGCCCTGACCGACACGGGGCGCTTCATGGAGCAGGACGTCAGCCTTCGCTGGATCTACGTCCACATGATCGAGGAGTACGCCCGCCACAACGGCCACGCCGACCTGGTCCGCGAACGCGTCGACGGCGCCACCGGCGTGTAGCACCGGGCCCGGCGGGCCCGGTTCCGGTGCTGTGCCGGGTGGAGGGCCAGACCGGCGACGGGGGTGCCGCGCGGGCGGTGCGGGCGCGGGCTTCGAAGGTCCTTCCTCGGCCGGGCGGGGCTACTCCAGTACCCGGAAGGACGTGCCCGCGGAGTCGGCGTAGGCGAGCCAGGCCGCGCCCGCGCTGTGGACGTGCAGGTCGACGGCGACCTCGTCGTCCTCCCAGCGGCCGGACTCCGAGATCGCGAGGCCGATCAGCGCGAGGGTGCCGGCCTGGTCCCGTAGCTCGTACTGCTCGCGGCTCTCCTCGCCGGGGCCGCCCGAGGACTCCTCGTCGCGTTCCCAGGCGTCCACGGCGGCCCGGGCCAGGTCCCCGGGCAGCCGCACGGTGACCCGGCCGACCTGGAGGTGGACGTGCTCCCCGACCACCGCCAGCACCTTCGCGTCTTCCCTGTACCGCTCGTACTGCGCCTGATCGATCACGGCGCGAGGCTAGCCGGGCGGCTGGAGCCGTCTCCACCGGATTTGCCCGGCGGGCCCCTGTGGGCGGGCAACCCGGGCCTGGCGGTACGTCAGCCCCGGGTGGAGTGGGTGCGAGGGCCGTGCGGTGTGCACGGCCCTCGCACCCGGGTGTGGGGCGCCCCGTTCCCGCCCTCGTCGTCCGGATCTGCACATGGTGGTGAGCTGTGCGGCGTGTGCCGTCACCTGTGCGCGGTGCTGAGCTGCACTGTTGGTGGGGAATCGAACCCCTGCGTTGCTCTTCACGCGCCAGGGCCGGTTTGACCGCCGGCCTCGGTGTGTGCACGCCTCCGTGGCGACTACCTGCTGTCCCACACCCGGTCTGCGGGGTCAGTCCTCGAGCAGGTCGATCTCCCAGTTGGTGCGCTGGATCAGGGTGTCCACCTCGCGGATCTCCTTGGCGAGGAGGTCCGCCCGGGCGCGGAGCTCGGCGACCGGCAGGGCGGAGAGGATCCTGAGTTCGGACCGCAACTGCCGTACGGCTCCGCGCTGGTCGCGTCCGGAGGCGGCGTCGGCGGCCGCGGTGAGCACCGAGTGGCGCAGCCGCAGGACGTCCCGGCGGGCGAGGGCGTCGGTCAGCGTGCCGCCGCCTTCGACGAGCGTGGTGGAGTTGGTCCGGTTGATCAGGCGGATCAGCCGTTCCAGCTCGTCCAGTACCTCCCCGGCCTGGGCCAGGACCTCGGCCGCGTTCTCGGCCGGCTCCTCGCCCTCCTGGTAGCGGGCGCTGCCGACGACGCGCGAGCGCAGCTGCTCCACCTGCCGCACCGCGGCCGCGCGCTGTGCGAGCGCTTCAGCCAGTTTCACCGCGTCATCCACCCTCTGCGTGCCGTTGATCGTCCGGCAAGTATGCACGTCGGCGCCGGCGGCGCGGGTCGCCGGGGCCCGCCCCCTCGGTGGGCTGCGGTGTCCTTGCGGTCAGGGGGTGGTGGCGGTCGCCGCGACCTGCCCGGTCAGGCCTGCGCGGGTCAGGGCGCGGGCGATGGCCGGCCCGTCCAGTGGGTCGTCGTCGGCGTTGGTCGGGGCCAGC
The DNA here is from genome assembly GCF_040681575.1 of Kitasatospora sp. NPDC051702. Taxonomy (NCBI): domain Bacteria; kingdom Bacillati; phylum Actinomycetota; class Actinomycetes; order Kitasatosporales; family Streptomycetaceae; genus Kitasatospora; species Kitasatospora sp. NPDC051702. The sequence continues at coordinate 10,824 of NZ_JBFAZB010000009.1, read as the reverse complement.
CGTTCCAGCAGCCGGTGCGGGTCCAGCCGGTAGGCCTCCGCGTCGGCCAGGAGGCCCTGCGCGTCCGGCCCGTCGGGCGTGTCGACCGTGTCGTCCAGGTGGTCCGTCAGTTCGCCCAGGACTTCGCCGCGGTCGATGAAGGAGCTCATGCCGCAGTCCAGGCCGTCGTCGCGGAGGCCGTCCGGGTACGGTGCCCGGGCCCAGGCGCCGTTCTCGTACCAGTAGACGCAGCCGATCTCGTACGCCTGGATCAGGTCCCGCAGTTCCTCGTGGGGCAGCCAGTCGGGGCCGCCCGCCAGCACGTCGATCGCCGGCTCGTGCCACTTGACGCCGCTCGACTCGTCCTCGCCGTAGAGCACGAACCGGCCGTCGCCCCGCTGGGACATGACCCACCAGGTGCAGCCGCAGTCGTCCCAGTGCAGGCCCTTGTCATCGATCCACCGGCCGGTGCGGTGGCGCGGCGGGCGTTCCTCGTCCGCGGTGGTCGCCTGGAGGGCGGCGAGCAGCGCCCAGCGCGCCCACAGCTCCTCGGCCGGCGGGAGGTCCTGCGGCAGTCCCGGCCGGTGAACGGTCATGTGTGCCCCCGTGCGTGCGTTCCGATGGTGCTCGCCGCAACCGTACTGTCCACGACCGACAGGGCCGGCACGGGGCCCGGGGGCGGCAGGGGCCCGTCCGGGTCAGTACCCCTCGCGGACCTCGAAGACGCCGCTGTCCCAGTACACGGAGGGCTCGTCGGCCTCGCTCGGCCAGTCGCTCTGCAGGTGGCGGCGGCCGTGGCCGAGGGCCCCGACCCGGTGCGGGCCCAACCGCCCCGCCGCCAGGTCGTCCGCCTCGGCGTCGGTGATCGGCAGCACCGTGCGGTACTGCGCGTCCTGTGAGGCGGCCCAGTCGACGTACTCGGTGAAGACGCTCACGAAGGCCTGCGAACAGAGGGCGCAGCGCTGGACGGAGACGATGAAGTGCGAGTCGTCCCGGATCATCGTCTCGACCCGGACCCCGGTGTGGCTCCGGTGGTGCGCCCGCGCCACCGCGGCGTCCTCGGCGCAGCACGCCGTGCACCCGAAGCCCGCGGACTGCGTCGCGTCGTCCCCCATGGTCGCGCCCCCTTCGGCCGTGGCGCCACATGCTACTCGGGCGGGGGCCGGGAGTTCCGGCGGCCCGGGGGGGTGCCGTGACGGCCCGGGGCACGCCAGACTGGCGGCATGCTGATCTCCGCCCGGCGTGACCGGCCCCTGCTGAGGTTCTGGACGACGACCCGCGCCGACTTCTACGCCGACGACCGGACGGCCCGGTGGACCGCGCGGGCGGCCTGGCTGCTGGTGACCGCGTCGCTGTGGCTGGTGCTGATGTTCACGGTGGTGTTCGGGGCGATGGTCGCCGGCGCGCCGACGGGTGTGGTGCTCGTGCTGGTGGTGGGTCTGGGCTTCACGGTGCCGGTCGTGTCGATGCTCGCCGTCACGTCCGGACCGCACGGCCGGATGGGGGCGCCGCTGCTGACCGCGCTGGTCATGGCGGGCGCCGTGGTGCTCTGCTTCTGGCGGAGCTGACAAGGGCCGCCCGGCGGCCCGGTCCCCGGCCGCGCCCGGCCACGCGCGGGGCCCGGACACGCGCGGGGCCCTGCGGGAGCGCTCCGCGCCCGGGTGGCGGCCGATATGCTCCCCCAGCTGGGAGGTACCTCCGACACGAGCGGGGACACGGGCCTCGACGATCCGCGTTCGCGCTGGTCGGAGGCACCGTGCAGGCCACCCGGCCACGGCGGGACACCGCACTTCATGACGTGACGACGGGGTGAAGCGATGCCTCTCGAGGGCGAGTACGAGCCGAGTCCGGCGCAGTGGGTGCGCGAGCAGGTCGAGCTGTACGAGGGTTCGGGCGGCACGCAGGGGCTGACGCTCCGGGACACGGGCCTGCCCGTCGTCATCCTCACCACGCGCGGCGCGAGGAGCGGCAGGATCCGCAAGACCCCGGTGATGCGCGTGGAGCACGAGGGGCGGTACGCGGCCGTGGCCTCGAAGGGCGGCTCCCCGCGCCACCCGCTCTGGTACTTCAACGTCACGTCCGACCCGCACGTGGAGCTCCAGGACGGTCCCGTGCGCCAGGACATGACGGCCCGGGAGGTCACCGGGCAGGAGAAGGCCGAGTGGTGGGAGCGCGCGGTCGCCGCGTACCCGCCGTACGCCGAGTACCAGCAGAAGACCGACCGGGAGATCCCCGTCTTCGTGCTGGAGCCCGCCGCGCGCGGGTAGGAGCGCCTGCGCGGGGCTACAAGGGTGGGCCCGACGCCCCCGGAGACCGGGTCGCGGCACACTTCGGGAACCGGTCCGCGGCGCGGCGATGAGTTTTCCGGCTCCGGCAGGTCTACATCTCGACGGGGTAGACCGACGCACCGGGAGTACAGACATGGGCCTCATCCAGATCGAAATGTTCGCGACCCTCGACCTCGTCGGGCAGGCGCCCGGCGGGCCGGACGAGGACCCGGCGGGGTTCCCGTTCGGCGGCTGGCAGGCACCCCTGCTGAACGAGACCACCGGGGCGCAGATCCTCGCCGCGTACGAGGGCACCGACGCCCTGCTGCTGGGCCGGCGGACGTACGACATCTTCGCCTCCTACTGGCCGCACCAGAAGGACGGCGAGATCGCCGAGCTCTTCAACCGCGTCCCGAAGTACGTGGCCTCCCGCGGCACGCCCGAGCTGCCGTGGGCCGGGTCCGTGCAGCTCGGCCCGGACCTGGCCGCCGCGGTGCGGGAGATCCGCGAGCGGCACGAGAACGTGAAGGTCGTCGGGAGCCTGGACCTGGTGCAGTCCCTGCTGCGGGAGAAGCTCTTCGACCGCCTCGACCTCTGGGTGCACCCGATCGTGCTCGGCGTCGGGAAGAAGGTGTTCGACGGGGGCGCGGTGCCCACGAACGTCACGCTCCTCGAACCGCCGGTGGCCGGCCCGCAGGGCACCGTGTACCTGCGCTACGGGCTCGCCGACGGCACGCCCGGGACGGGCGACATGAGCCTGCCCGACCGCGGTCTCGGGTCCGACGAGGGCAGGTGATCGCGATGACCACGATGACCACCGTCGACGTCGACGGGACCGCCCTGGGCGTCGAGTCCTTCGGTGACCACGACGCGCCGCTCGTCCTGCTCGCGGGCGGGCCGACGATGCTCTCCTGGCCCGACGCGCTCTGCGAGCGCCTGGCCGCCGGCGGGCGCCGGGTGGTGCGCTACGACCTGCGCGACAGCGGGGAGTCCACGACCGCGGACCCGCAGGCACCCGCCTACACCCTGCGCGACCTGGCCGCCGACGCCGCCGCCCTGGCCGGCGCGCTCGGCGGGGCGCCCGCGCACCTCGGGGGGATCGGCGTCGGCGGGATGGTCGCCCAGGTGGCCGTGCTCGACCACCCGGGCGCGTTCCGCGCGCTCACCCTGGTCGGCACCCGCCCGGTCGCCCCCGGACCGCCCGACGACGACCTGCCCGACCACGACGGGGAGACGATGGGCCGACTGTTCGCGCGCCCGGCGCCCGACTGGGCCGACCGCGCGGCGGTGGCGGAGTTCGCCGCCGCCGGCGCGCAGGTCCTCGGCGACGACCCCGCCGCCGCCCGGGCCGTCGCCGCACGCGTCTGGGACCGCACGCCCGGCACCGCTCCCCCGGTCCAGCTGGCCAACCAGCTGGGCGTGGTGTTCTCCCGGCTGGACTGCACGCCCCGCTGGCGCGAGCGCCTGCCCGGCGTCGGGGTGCCGACCCTCGTCGTCCACGGGCGCCGCGACCGGTTCTTCCCCGTCGGCAACGGCGAGGCGCTGGCGCGCGAGATCCCCGGGGCCCGGCTGCTCGTCCTCGACGAGGCCGCCACCGCGCTCCCCGCCGCGGCGGTCGGCGAGGTCACCGGGGCGATGCTCGAGCTCGGATAGCGGACGGCGGGGGAGGGCGGGGCCGAGGACCGCGACGAGCCCGCCGAGGCGCTGCGCAGGCACCACCGGCAGCGCCCCGCGGGCTTGTCGATCTCCTCCCGCGGGGATACCGCGGGTGCCTCGCTCCTCGAGTTCCCCCTGGGGAAAGGGACTTCCATGCCGCTCGGCAACGCGTTCAACAAGGCCTTCTGCAACGGGCACGACTGGGGCTACTGGGAGCGGTACGACGGCAGCTTCACGCTCTACGGGATCGTCCTGGGTGCCAGGGGGACCCCCGAGGCGGAGCACTGCCTCTGGTTCAGACGGTGCCGCAGGTGCCGCGGCCGCGAGACCGAACTGCGCCACAGCTGGGGCCCCCTGGAGTTCATCAACGAGGACCTCGGCGTGGACTCCGGCAAACGGTACGACGGGTACCGGTGCACCTGGTGCAGGGCCACCAAGCCGGCGTGACGTGACGGCACACGCCCACGCCGCCTGCTCAGCCGTCTGCGCGTCCCGGGCCGAGATGAGCCCGGTCGGTCGGCGACGGATCGTCGCATCGAGCAGCTCGCGGTGCGGCGGGCCAGCGGCACCTCGCCGCTGGCGACGGCCCCGCCGACCGGGGTGTGGAAGGGACAGCAGCTGTCGTGCCCGACAGCAACGCGTCGAGCGCTCGGCCCTTGACCGGGCCACCCGACCCCGAGGGCTTCGACTGGCCGTTCGGCGGTGGTGGCGGCTCGTCCGCGCCCCCTGAGATTCACGTTGAGGTCACCTGTCTGCGAGTACGTCGTCTGAACGGCACGCTACGACTGTTGTTGATCTAGATCGTGCACAAGAGAAGGCCCCGCTCGCGCGGCACCATCGTGCGAACCGTTCGAGTTCCCCGAACTCGTCGAACGGCAAGCCGGCCTGGCGGCGACCCTCACCCTGGAGGAGCTGCAGGATGCGTTCAGACAGTGTGCGGAGCCGTCTCCCGGACCGCCCGGCGCCACCGCGGACGGTCGCCCTGGCCGCCGTCGCGACCGGCGCCCTCGGCCTCGACACCCACCTCACCGGCCTGCTCGAAGCCCTCCTCGCCCGAGGACGCGGTCCCCGCATGACCGGCGGCAGCGGTGAGCCGGACGGACGGGCCCCGGGCCCGTCCGCCGACACCTCGTGGGGACGAATCGAGCCGATCGCAGGATACTGAAGCCATGGCGCAGAACGCCCGCACGCACCACGAGCCGTCGCGTCTCACGGTCAAGGGCCGCGAGGTACGACTGCGCACCATCGCCATGGGCGTCATCGCCGTCCTGGCCGTCTGGTTCATCGCGGTCAACACCGCCTCCGTGACCATCACCCTGTGGGTCGCCGACGTCACCCTGCCACTCTGGGTCGTCCTGACCGTCACGATCCTCGTCGGCATGCTGATCGGCACTTTCCTGACCCGCCGCCGGGCCTCCCGCAGAGCAACCCGGCCATGACCCCGGGGCCCGCACGTCGGCGTCCGCCCCGGGCCTGACCGGCGGGAAACCGCAGGCGGAGAGGACTGCGCAGTCGGCGGACGGTCTACCGCGCGGCGCCGGCCACGGTCCCGACCAACCTCTCCACGCTGCGGGTCCAGGAGGGGGCTCCCAACCGCAGTCGTCCCAGTGCAGACCCTCGTGATCCCCGTCGATGTCGGGAGGGTACGGCTGCGGCGCCGTGGCGTCATTGTGTGAACGCTCGTGCCGTCCCTGCATCCGCCCGGTTCCCCGGAGCCCCTCCGTCCACGCCTCGGGCGGAACGCGCTGCGCCGACCGGCGGCGTGCAGGTGGGAAGGCCCGGCTCGCGGCGGAGCGGGGCTCGGGGCAGCGTCCGGGGGGGGCTTCACACCGGTTGTCGGCGGACGCGCCGACCGATCCGGCAGGAAGGACGCGGGAGCCTGCCCGGTCTTCCACCCGATCGTCTCCGCCCCGGCGAACACGGTGATCGCAGCCTGGGTGAGCGCGCGGAGCCGGAACCAGGAGGAGGGCCCCATGCCGCAGGAAGCCGCAGGGGCCCCTGCCGGGGACAGGACCGGCTTCGAGACCGATGAGGCGGCCCGCTGCATGGCCCACTCGCACGACGTACTGCGGTGGCGCGAGCACGCCGTGGGCCGGGCGGTCGAGGCCAAACGGCGCGCCGGCCTGGCGGCGACCCTCACCTCGGAGGAGCTGCAGGCGGCGTTCCGGCAGTGTGCGGAGCCGGTATCCGTCCCGTTCGGTTCCGGCGGGGTCTGATCGGGCCGTGACGAGCTCGTGCAGGCGCCCGGCCGGGGCGAGCCCGGCCCCGGCCCGTCCCCGCGCCCCTTGCCCGCCCAGGGCGGGCTCGTGCGCGCCCCGCTCCCGCCCGGGCGCAATCGTGCGCGCCGTGCCTCCGGCCCCGGGCCGGGCGGCGTTGACGCCCGGTCACGCCGGGGTGGAGCGTGGCCCGGGGCGGACAGGACCCGCCCCGCAGGCAGTGCCCCTAACGCCCCCGTACGCCCGAGGAGTTCCCGTGCGTCGCTCCGGCACCTCCGTCCGAAGAACCCCCGCCCGCATCCCCGCCCTGGCCTCCGCTGTGGTCACGCTGGCCGCCCTGCTGTGGCCGACGGCAGCGGCCTCCGCCTCCCCCTCGGCCCTCGCCGCCGACCCCCCGTTCGGCACCCAGACCACCATCGGCCTGTACGCGCCGGTGCCGGCCGGCTGGGCGGCCGTCGCCCAGAACCAGGCGACCGGGCTGAAGACCATCGAGTTCCTCGGCGGTGCGCCCTACCTGGCCAGGGTCGCCGTGCTGGCCAACACCACCGTGCCCGCGGGCTGGGTGCTGGTCGCGGTGTCCATCGACGCCCGGACCTCCCAGGTCGCCTACCTCGGCGGCGCGCCCCACGGTGCGACGGTCACCGCCGACGTGGGCTGCACGATGCCCGGAGGCCGGGTCTACGGCTACCCCGTGCCGGCCGGCTGGACGATCGTCGGCAGCGGCGTCAACTCCGTCTGCTCGTACCAGAACCTGCGCTACCCCTGACCGGGCTCTGCCCGCCCGGTCCCGCCCGATCCGCCGTTCTGGCCGGGGGACGGCAGGCGGCCCGCCCCCCGTGTGCGGGAAGCGGGCCGCCCGGGCGCCGGTACGGTCACTGGTGGAGGTAGGTGTCGGTGAAGCTGGTGCCGCCGGAGCCGAGCGCGCTGGTGCGGGCCTCGTAGGTGCCGTTGGAGCTGGGGTCGAGGGCGACCGGGCCGAAGGAGCCGAGGGACTTGCCGTTGACGGTGGCCGAGGTGAACGCGAGGGTCCCGAACTTGGGGTACGAGCCGGTCGGCGACTCGATGATGACCTCGGCGCTGGTCCGCTGCGCGGACAGGGACTTGGTCGTGCTGTAGGTCCAGCCCCGCGAGGAGTCGGTCAGCTTGAGGGTGTACTTGCTGCTGCCGGCGTAGGTGACGGAGGCGGTGATGACGTCGCCGGCCGACACCGGGTACGAGCTGAGGCTCAGGTAGACCGGGCTCGCCGGGTACATCTCGTACCAGGCCTGGTTGACGGGGCTGCCGCTGGAGCAGTCGGTGGCCACCCCGGTCTGCTCGACGGTGGAGGAGCCGTACCCGTCGATGCCGACCCAGGGCGCGTAGAGGTCGTTGGTGGAGTTGCAGGTCGCGTGCGGCTCGGTCCAGGTCGCCGAGACCGAGGTGAAACCGCTGCCCGTGGCGGCGTAGCCGCCCCAGTTGTAGCCGTTGGTGTTGTACTGCAGGGGGCGGAAGGACATCGCCCGGGCGGCCGCCGCGGTGGTCGGCGCGGCGGGAGCCGCGAGGGTGGTGGCTGCTGCCGCGAGGGTGACGACGCGTATCAGGAACGTGCGCATGCTGGCTCCTTCGTGGGGGGCGGGCCGGCGGCTCACACGCCGAGTCGGGCCGTGGGGGCGGCCGTGGTGGGGTGGCAGTCAGGATTACCGACTGTCATGAGCCGGGCAAGAGGAGCAGCGGGAAGGTTGATGAAGGAATTGCCTTGCCGAGTAGTGGACTTGACGTTCACCCGGCGCGCACGCACGGGGAGAGGAGTTCCCGGCGGGGCCGCCCCCGGGCCCTGCCGGCCCGGGGAACACACCCGCCCCATGGCCTCGGGCACGGCGCAGGAACGCCGGGCCCGAGACCATGGGGCGGGTGTTGACACCTCGGCGGGTGCCGCGGGGAGGGGCTCCTGTTACCGGGCCTGGTCGTCCACCGCCGCGGCCACTGACGCGACCGGGCAGTCGCAGCGCTTGCGGCCGACCAGGAGGAAGGGGCCTCGCTGTCGGGGACGGGCACGAGGCCGGGAGGGTTTCCTCCGCAGTACTTGGCCTTCTGCGCGTCGGTCATGGCGACCCCGTGGGCGGCGAACACGCCCGTTCCGCCCTTGTCCGGGCTGTTGAGCCGCCACCTGCGCCGGACGGGCTGACCGGGCGGACGCTTTACCAGGCATCCGGGCGGGTGGCCTGACGGGCGGTCTGGCGGGCCGGACGGTCAGGACTGCGGGTCCTCGGCGAGGAGTTCGAGGACGGGCAGGGCCGCGAGCAGCGCCGCGCGCTGGTCGGCGGTGAGCAGCGCGGTGCGTTCGGCGAGGACCTGATTGCGTTCGGCGCGGATCTGGGCCAGCGTGGCGCGGCCGTCGTCGGTGATCCGGATCAGGGCGGAGCGCCGGTCCTGCGGGTCGGCCTCCTTGGTGAGCAGGGCGTCGGCGTGCAGCGGGGCAAGGGTGCGGATCAGGGAGGGCGCGGACACCTGCTCGCGGGCGGCGAGGTCGACCAGCCGGATCGGGCCGTGGGCCTCGATCCTGGCGAGGGCCGAGAGCTGGGCGAAGGTGAGGTCGCGCCGGCCGGAGGCCTGGACCATGTGCCGGTGCAGCCGGGAGACGGCCAGGCGCAGCCGGGCGAGGTCGTCGGCCGGTAGCGGGTGTTCGGCCCCGGGCGGGGTCGTGGTGGTCGCCATGGGCCGGTGGTCCTCCTCAGGTGCGCGGGTCGGTGCCGGTCCGCGCCGGGGCGGGCGTTTGCTTCACCGTACCGGCCGGCGGGGCGGCCTCGGCGGGACGGGCGCGGATCAGGGAGGCGGCGGCTCCGGCGAGGGAGAGCGCGATGGCGAACCAGAACACCACCACCAGGCCGTCGTGGAAGGGGCCGGCGATCAGTTGGGGGAAGAACTGGCGCCCGGTGAGGGTCTGGGCGTTGGCCGCCGGGAGGTGGCCGAGCAGGTCGGGGCCGAGGAGTTCGCGGACCGGGTTGCAGCCGAGGAAGGCCGCGAACAGGGTGCCGACCGGGGGCAGGGCGGCGATCGTGTGCGCGGCGGGGGCCGGGACGCCCTGCGCGGTGAGGCCGGTGTCCAGTCCGTGGGGCAGCGAGCTGGACAGGCCGGCGACCATCAGCGAGAAGAACACGCCGATCGACAGCACCATCCCGGCGTTCTGGAAGGTGGCGCGCATGCCGGAGGCGGCGCCGCGGGCGTCGGCCGGGACGCTGGACATGATCAGCGCGGTGTTCGGGGCGGCGAACAGGCCGCCGCCCAGGCCGTTGAGGAGGATCAGCAGGGCGAACCAGCCGTAGCCGAAGTCGGTGGGCAGGAGCAGCAGGCCGCCGAAGGACAGGGCCATGACCGCCAGGCCGGCGGCCGCGTACAGCCGGGCGCCGTGCTTGTCGGAGAGGTGGCCGGCGAGCGGGCCGGCGATCAGGAAGCCGATGGTCAGCGGGATCATGTAGATGCCCGCCCACAGCGGGGTGTCCTCGTACTGGTAGCCGTGCAGCGGCAGCCAGATCCCCTGCAGCCAGATGATCAGCATGAACTGCAGGCCGCCGCGGGCGACGGAGCCGAACAGGGTGGCCGCGTTGCCGCCGGTGAAGGCGCGGTCGCGGAACAGGCGCAGCGGGAACATCGGTTCGGGGGCGCGGAGTTCGACCAGGCAGAAGAGGGCGAGGACGGCGGTGCCGCCGATCAGGCCGGCCAGCACCCACGGGTTGGTCCAGCCCATGGTGCGGCCGCCGTAGGGCTGGATGCCGTAGGTGATGGCGGCGAGCAGGGCGGTCAGGCCGACGGCGAAGGTGAGGTTGCCCCACCAGTCGATGCGGGCCGGGCGGCGCACGCCGGTGTCGCGCAGCGAGCGGTAGGCCCAGGCGGTGCCCAGCAGGCCGATCGGGACGTTGACCCAGAAGATCGAGCGCCAGTTCCACTCGGCGAGGACGCCGCCGAGCACCAGGCCGATGAAGGATCCGGCGATGGCCGCGACGACGTTGACGCCCAGGGCCATGCCGCGCTGGCGGGCGGGGAAGGCGTCGGTGATGATCGCCGCGGAGTTGGCCATCAGCATCGATCCGCCGACGGCCTGGGCGACCCGCCACAGGATCAGCCAGAGCGCGCCGCCACCGCCGGAGACGGGGTCGAGGGAGAGGGCGACGGAGGTGAGGGTGAAGAGCAGGAAGCCGGCGTTGTAGATCCGCACCCGGCCGTGGATGTCCCCGAGCCGTCCGAGGGTGACCACCAGCACGGCGGTGACCAGGAGGTAGCCCATCAGCATCCAGAGCAGGTAGCTGACGTTGCCGGGCTGCAGCGGGTCGAGGCCGATGCCGTTGAAGATCGCGGGCAGCGAGATCAGCACGATCGAGCTGTTGATGGTCGCGACCAGCGTGCCCAGGGTGGTGTTCGACAGCGCGACCCACTTGTAGCGCGGGTCGTCCTGCTCGTGGCTCGGGTTCTCCCGCTCGTGGCGCGGGTGTTCCTGCGGGACCGCCGGCATGCCACCACTCCGCCCGGGTGAGGTTTCCTGGAACGCCTGAAATAGTTAGTTGCTACTAGCTAACCATCCTCCTGGCGGGTGCCCGGACACAAGGGTCGCGGCGGCTGCTAGAAAGGCACTCGAACGCGGCCCGGCCCACCCGGATCCCGCCAGGAGGATGGTTAGCTAGTAGCAACTAACTATTTCAGGCGTTCCAGGAAACCTCACCCGGGCGGAGTGG